>JBIKHR010000082.1:0-10150 GCA_044362035.1 Polaromonas sp.
GCGCGCACGAATGTTCAGCGCCTCGACCGCCAGCGAAAAAGCCATCGCCGCATAGATGTAGCCCTTGGGCACGTTCTGGTCAAACGCCTCGGCCGTCAGCGCCATGCCCACCATGATCAAAAACGCCAGCGCCAGCACCTTGACGGAAGGATGGAGATCAACAAAATCACCGATCGGTTTGGCTGCCACCAGCATCACCAGCACAGACACGACAACAGCCGCCACCATGATGCTGATGTGGTCCACCATGCCGACCGCAGTGATCACCGAGTCCAGCGAAAAAACGATGTCAATGATGGCGATTTGCCCGATGACGCCCCAGAAGAGCCGCTGGCCAGCCGCCTTGAGCAAGACCTGATCGGTTTCAGGCGGTGCGTGCTGCTCGCGGGCCTCAACCTCTACAAAGATCTCATGTGAGGCCTTGTACAACAGGAACAGTCCGCCAAACAGCAAGACCAGGTCACGCCCGCTGATGCCCTGCCCCAGCAGGCTGAATAAATCTGCCGTCAGGCCCATGACCCAGCTCAGCGTGAAGAGCAACAGCAATCGCGAAACCATGGCAAAGCCCAGCCCCAGGCGGCGGGCCTGGTCACGCAGATGCGGCGGCAAGCGCCCCACCAGGATCGAGATGAAGATGATGTTATCGATGCCCAGCACAATTTCCAGGGCGGTCAGCATCGCAAAGGCAATCCAGACATTCGGGTCGAGAAGAAATTCCATGGGTCGTAGCGCCAGGCAAATGGCGAAAAAATTAGGTTGAATACCGGTTCAATGTATCGGTATTGTCAGTCGCTGGTAGGCAGATCCAAAAAAGCCAACAGGCAAAGCTTGGCTTTTCAGGATTTGGTGGGCTGGAGGCCCTTTGAATCAATGCGGCGGATCGAGACGGCGGGCCCAGCGCTGAAGAGCGGGTCGCCAGCGTAAAAAAAACACATACAGGCGCTCCATCAACCAAACAGCTCCAGGAACGCGGCCGACCAGTGCCAGCCAGCGCCAGCCGGGCAATGCAGACCACAGCGCAATAAAGGCCTGCGCCCCGCTGAGCAATTGACCATCTGGAAGTTGCACATGAAAACGCGCCAGCAACTTCTCTCGCGTACTGCCTGGCGACAAAGGCACGGCAGCGTCACTGATGTCCGCATAACAGACAGCTGCATCCGGATCCAGGGATTTCAGGTCGCGGTAAACGCTGATTTCACGGCGGCACAGTGGACACGCGCCGTCGTATAAAACGGTCAACACTGGAGGGATTTTGTCATCGTCTGCCACGGGCGAACTCACCACGCGGGACCTTGAATGGATGCCAGCAGCTCAGTGCTGGAAGACAGGCCGCGTGTTGCCCGTGTCCACCATTGCGAGAAGGAGTCGCATCGACTCTTGACAGCTGGAAACAGTGCAGGCGCGGCCTCGCACGCCGCCATGCCTGGCAGCCAGGGTGTGAGGTGTGGGTCATCAATGCTGCTCACCCGGCGCGCGTCCTTGAGTGCAGTACTTATGGCAACGGCATCGCCGTACCAGCACACGCTACAGAGTTCAGCCATGCGGCTGGCAACAAAACGCCAACGCTTGTCGCTCCAGGGCCAGGCACAGTGAAAATCCTGCACAAAAAGTCCCACCACCAGAGCATCAGCGGGCAGGTGTGCCGGCAGTTCACCCAGGTTCCAGGGATGTACCAGCCAGACATCGCGCCCTGCAACGATCGCTTTGTCAGGCAGTGTGACTGCAAACTCGGCCGGCGGCGCTGTCAACAACGCTGGCTCGATTTGGACTGAGTTCACGTTGACAGCCATGGTCTCGGCGCGGCCGTGGCGAGCGGGCTGGCGGGCGACCCGGTCAAGAGCCTCGTAGGATTGATCGACCACCGTGTTTGGACTGTGCCATGCGGCGGGGGCATAGCGGGCAACATTGCTCGCGTTGAACAGGTAAGGCTTGCTGCTGCCTGTGCCAGCCACCCACTGCCAGCTGAGGTGGTTACTGGCAAGATCACCATCAAGCAAATGGCCGTAAAGCCAGTTGGCGGCCACGCGCCAATGCACCTTGCGGATGTGCACGACATAGCTGGCCAGCCACATGCGCGCATGGTTGTGCAGGTAGCCAGTGTCGTAAAGCGTGCGCACAGCCATGTCGATGACGGGCACGCCAGTTGCGCCTTCGCGGATGTCGGGCGGTAGCAGCTCTGAATAACAGGCTTCCGGCAACAGCCCGTCGTGCAGGCTGTCAAAGATGCCAGCACCACGAAACTGCCAGACATGCCGGAAATATTCGCGCCAACCAAGCTCGTAAACAAATTTGTGCTGAGTGTCCAGCGCGTGACTGGCTGTCACGGCAGCGAGGACTTCCGGCAGACTGACAAAGCCGTGCGTGATGTAGGGAGACAGGCCTGTCACCGCGCCTTGCAGTGCGTTGCGGCTGCGCGCGTAGTCACCCGGGCGCACAGCGCCAATGCGCTCCAGTGCAGCCTGGCGTGACGGCATGAAGTTTTCAAGCGAATTCATGCTGCGCCAACCTACGCGGGTTCACAGCACTGCGCGTGAAGAAAGTGCGCTGAGGGTGAGTCATGCTGGTTTCAAGTTTTAAAAAAGGGTAGTGAAAAGTCAGTTGCACATGCGATCCGCCAGCGAGAGAATTGTCTTTGAGTTTGTTTAAAGGTGGATAGTAAGATAAAACTCATACTCAACTCATTCAGTCATCCATGGACAGCCTCACTCCATCAGTTGAAAGACAAGCCTCGCCACGAATACCTCTGCCAACCTTTCGCAGCGGTGCAGCGGCGCGGATGGCTGGCATGCCGGTTGCGACCCTGCGCCTATGGGAGCAGCGCTACCAAGCAGTGCAGCCCAGCACCGGTATGCCCACCACAAGCCAGGCGCCAATAAGGCTTGTCGTTGTGGGCCAGACTAGAGCGCAGCGTTTGAAGCACCTGGCTGCCGGTCAAAACGGTTTACAAGCTGCTCAAGTGGTGGCTTGCTTCGACACGCTGATGATGAGGCTCTGACTCAGTGGATGGCAGCACTCCAAGCGCTCACCCAGGAATTTCTTCATGACACATTCGTTAGCCATTCTGTGTACGGCCCTTTTGTTCAGTTGTTAACCGCTGCGACAACTGCTGATGCCCGCCATCGTTTCAATGACACTGCTGCATATCATCGGCACTGGGTGGTTGCTGGCGGGGATAGTGTGATGACCATGAAAGATAACTATGACCGATGACCTGAGGTGCTGCGGAAGCGGTACGTGCCTGATCAATACAGACGGCTATTGCTGGTGTGGCCAGCGTTGGGATGGAGAAAAGATGTGCACGCCCCCCACGCCAGCTGTCAATGCTGATCCGGATACCAAGATGGACGATCAAACGCCCTGCGGCAACAGCCCAGGAAAGTTCAGGCCGTAGTTCTCAAAGCCGACAAAGCGCCCCTGGGTACCCATCAAAAACTGGCGCGGGAAGTCTCCCTATGGCTCGCTATGCAGGCGCTCGCCGGCAGCGATGTAGCAGTAGATTAAGCAGCAACTGCACCGAATCGTCGCTGCTGGTGTAGATCCAGCCCATGCGATCGACACGTAAACCATCGGGTAGGCCGGGCGTGATCTCGGCGAACCTGCGCATGCCAGTCTGTTGCGTGCCCCGCACATCAAAAGCCATTTTTTGGTGATGACCACCACCGTCCGAGCGCAGCGCAGCCGAAGTGTCGCTAACGCACAGAACGGACTCGTCGACAGGGCCTTCGCCCCAGATCGCGCCTGTACACAAACGCTCCAGATAGGCGCCCCTGGCCACGGGCTCAAAGCGCGGGTCAAGGACCTCGATTAATTTCATAGTCGCTCGCGCGATGCAGGACTTCTGCGGCGGATGCCCCAGCCGATCGGGATGACTCCAGCGCCGGGATGGAGGGGATCGGGGCCCCAGATTGCCTGGTAGGTGTCGATGCATCGGCCCTCGCGCTGAAGTTTCACGGCCACCGCGACAAGCGCCAACCACCAGCACATCAAACCCAGCCACATCCAGCGCGGTGCGTCAGCGACCCACAGGCCGGCAAGCAAGGTCAGCGCGGATAGAAGGAGCGCACCGTAGCCCAGAGCCTTGTGCACATGCTCGAAGATGCGACGGCGGCGGCTCATGTTGTAGTGATCTCCATGCATATCGATCGCACGCCCATCAGGATCCAGGCGCGGATCCGTAGGGCCTCCTTTTGTTCCACGCAGGCGTCCACCCAATACCTGAAGAAGACCTAGACAAACTATCGTCCAACCCAGCCATGCGTGCAGGTCACGCGCCGGGCCTGCGTAACGCAATGAGGACCATACCAGTGCGGCTGCGACGCAGGAGATCAGCACGGCTGTGTAATTCAGCATGCGATGGCCGTTCCACCAGAACCGGTTGTCGAGCTCGTGCGGCCAGTCTTGTTGCGGAGTCACCTTGTAGTAGCGCGCCAGCAGCAGCGCCACCGGAACAGCAACGCCCCAAGCCAGCACCATCATGCGGGCGTGCCAGGTTATCGCAGCCGCGAGGACATGGTCGCTCGCCCCGCTCCAAGGCAGTGTCAACCAACTGAGGATCTCGCTGGTCATCCTCTTGCAGCGGTCAGCCCACGTTTTCGATCAACTTCACAGCTTCGCCCGGGATTGGCGTGTAGCTACTGCCGCCACGGGAGAGGATCTTGCTCGCACCACCATGGCGCTTGATCAGCGCCTGCTGGTCCTGCTTTGCTGCGCGGTCGGTTGCTTCAGGCTCGCAGATGCTCTGCAGCTTCGCGAGGAAGCTGCAGAGCACTGGCGCCATGGCTGGGTCGCCAGTCAGGTCGTGCAACTCTTCGGAATCGGTTTCCAGGTCGAACAGCTCCGGAGCGAAGCCGGTGTAATGGATGTATTTATATCGGCCCTCGCGCAGCATGTAGGAGGCGCTGACGCCGCCAGCGGCGTGGTACTCGCTGAACACGGTTCGTTGCGGGTCGTATGGCGCGTTGGCAATGTTCAGGACCGACTCGCCAGGCAACTCGGGGGGGAGCAGGTCTAAAGCGCCGATGGCATGCAAAATCGTTGGAAAAATGTCCACATGTGAGACAGGCGTGCGGACCCGGCACCCCGCGCTGATCTCTGGCCCTCGCATGGCCATGGGCACTGCGGCGGACTCTTCATACATCGTCGATTTACCCCAAAGGGCGCGCGAACCCAGGTTGTCCCCATGGTCCGATAAGAAAATCACCCGGGTATTGTGGGCAAGGCCCGTTTCTTCCAGGGCCGAAAGGATCTTCCCGACATTGGAATCCAGGAAGGAGCACAGGGCGTAATAGGATGCGATGGCGATACGCCGCTGCTCGTCACTCTCAAAATACGAGTCGAATCGGTAGCAGTCGTTCCATGCCTTGATCCAGGGGTGATACGGCACGCGCTTGGTGGGCAGCTCAATGTCCTTGGCAGAATACATTGCATAAAACTCAGGCGGGGCAATCAGGGGCGAATGCGGCGCCATAAAGGACGTGTAGAGCACCCAGGGCTTGTCGCTTCGGGCTCGACCGGGCCCACGCAGCCAGTCAGTGGTTTTTTGCGTAATTTCTCGGTCATATTGGTTGTAGCTGCTCTCGCCAGGACCGATGCTGCGAGCCAGGTCAGCAGATTGGTGGCGCACGGGCAGGGGATCTCGGATTAGCCCAAACAGGTCTCCCACACCGCCTTCAATGTGCATGGGGATGATCTGCTCGGTGAACCCGGTGTCGATATCGTCGCCTGTGTAATGCAGCTTGCCGATCGACGTGACAACGTGACCCGCATCGCGCAGCACATGGGCCCAGCTGGGCATACGGCCGTCATAAGCAATTGCGTTGTCCCAGCAGCGGTTCTCATGCACATACCGGCCCGTTGCAAAGGCGGCACGGGCAGGAACGCAGATCGGGGAGCTGGAGTAGGCGTTGTCGAACACCGTGCCGGCGGCCGCAAAGCGATCGAGGTTGGGTGTCTTTACTGCGACATGACCGTTGTAGCCGAGCACTTTTTTGTTGTGCTCATCGTCCATGATTATTAAGAGGTTCTGGGGTTGCATCTGCCCTACTCTGCCTTCAGTTTGTTATCGACGACAAACTTGGCCCAGCGAGCAGTTTCTGATGCAATCATTGCCTCCATCTGCTTGCTTGAACCGCCAGCCGGTTCCGCGCCGGCCTTGCGGTACTGCTCCTTGACGGCCGGCGACGTCAGGGCCTTCTGCAGCGCCGCCTCAATTACCGAACGAGTACCGACAGGCAACTTGGCGGGCGCTAGCAGCGCATGCCAGTTGTCAATCTCGAATCCCTGTAGACCGACCTCTGGTGCCGACGGGACATTAGGCATGGCTGCTGACCGCTGGCCGGAGGTAACGAATAACGGCACCAACTTATTTCCCGCAGCGAGCGAGGCCGCGGCTGGAATTCCGGCGAAAGCAAACTGGACTTCACCGGACACCACGGCAGTCATTGCCGCCCCGCCGCTCTTATAAGGCACGTGCAGCGTTGAGCGGCCAAGCTGGCGCTGCAGGAGCACGCCGGCCAGGTGCTGCGGACCTCCGATACCGGGAGAGGCGTAAGCCAGTTCCCCAATCGCCTGCTTGGCCTTGGCTGCGAATTGTTGAAAATCGGTCACGCCAAAGTTGGGTGAAGTCACAAGCACCAGCGGAACCGAGGCCACCATGCCGACTGCAGTGAAATCTTTGACAGGATCGTACTTGACCGAATAGAACGAGGGCGCGAGCGCCACATTGGAGACTGTGCCCATCAGCAGCGTGTAACCATCCGCCGGGGCGTTGACCACCTGAGCCGCACCGATGGTGCCGGCAGCGCCCGCCTTGTTTTCGATGATGATGGATTGCCCGAGCGCAGGTCCCATCTCATTCGCTAGCACGCGAGCGAGTACGTCCGGCGCGCTGCCAGCCTCCGAGCCGACCACGATCTTGATCGTGCGGCTGGGGAACTTGTCTTGCGCGGCAATGACGCCTGAGGCCAGTGAAAGTGCAGCGCCGACCAGCACGAAACGACGCGGAATAGAAAAGAAATGGAACGTCATGGTTATCTCCAGAAATGAATGTCGTTATAGGTACCGACCTCAACAGGCCCAGCGAAGCACCAGCGGGTCGGTTCTCTTTTCCGCGATCTTGGTATCAACGTATTTGACTGAGTTTTAACGGTTTATTTTTATGCGAAGCAAAGTCTGGGTGCTGCTCTAGATTCTGTAAAATTAATTTTTTTCATTTATTTATAACCAGGAGAAATCTACGTGTCGAGCCAGCCGGTAGCTCAGTTGCTTAACCGATTGCGATTGCGCCAGGTGGTGCTGATGCTGGGTGTCGAGGAGCACGGAGCTTTGGGCGCCGCGGCCAAAGCAATTGGCATTAGTCAGCCCGGAGCTACAAAAATGCTGCACGAAATGGAAGAGGCGCTAGGCCAGGAAATATTCGACCGAGTCGGTCGTACGTTACGAATGAATGCGGCAGGCAGGCGTGTGCTCTTGAGCTTTCGCGGCCTGCTGGGGACAATGGAGCAACTCCAGCGTGATCTGCAAGAACTGCAACTCGGGCGCGCCGGGCAGTTAGCCCTGGGCAGCATCATGGCGGCCTCACCCACTTACCTGACGCTTGCGCTGGCTAAGCTCAAGGCGGAGTACCCAATGCTTTCGGTGCGCATCGAGGTCGGCACGAGTGACCACCTGATGGGGCAACTCGACGAGGGTTCACTGGATATTGTGATTGGGCGGGTGCCCGGTTCCACTGGAGCCTACCGATTCGCGCCACTTTCGGAAGAAGCGATATCCGTGGTGTGCGCGCCCAATCACCCCCTCGCCCGAATACGTCAGCCGCAGTTCGATCGGCTCACGCAGTACCCATGGGTTCTACAGCCACAAGGCAACCCAATGCGGGATGTAGTCATGCAGGAGTTCACGGAGCATCACAGCCCGTTGCCGGCGGGCCTGCTCGAAACATCTTCTACGCTAATCACAGTCCACCTGGTGAACCGGACAAAGATGATCGCGGTACTTCCTCAATCGGTCGCAAAAGGCTTCCGAAAGCACAAGATGCTTGGCCTCGTCAATTACACGATGGGCCATCATCTCGCGTCTTACGGCAGCATTGTGCGAGTCGATCGACCGCTCTCCGCACAGGCTAAAAATTTTATGCGTCTTTTGCACGAAGAAGGCTCAGATGCCTGGTAGCGCGTGAGTCCCGAGGCGTTTGAACGCGCCTCAATTTGAGGTTCGAGTTTGACTACCGTAGCGTGGGAAGTCCAGTCTTGCAGTCAATGTATGAACTTGTACGCCCCTGCAGCGCAACCCATTGATTCTCCAATGAAAAAGGCCGCTAACTGTATGTCGTTAGCGGCCTTTATCATGCGGTATGGTGGTGGGTGCGGACCCGGGTTCAATTCCGTACAAGTGTAAGCCTGCTAGCCCCCGTCACGCCCCTGCGGAAGGTTGCGGAAAGGTGCTTACGCATGCCGCCCCTTCTCCACCAGCCGCAATTTTCCGCATCTTTCCGATCCTGTCTTGCAGTCCAGTGAAGGTCGTACACCAGCTGGAAATCGTCATCAAAGCGGTGCTGTTAAAATTCCCCCGTCATTGGGGAGTAGCCTCTCTTCAGCCTGAAGAGGCTTGCGTCAACACACTTGTCCCGCAGGACATGGCGCAAGCGGTTCCCGTGCTTGGCAAGACCTTTGACCACAACGCCTCCGATTTCTGGCCGGGGATGCGTCGTGGTCAAGCGTTCTTGAACCGGCCTGGGAATCATCATGGAATCACTCCTAGTCTCGACCGGTGTCGTCGCCCTCGCTGAAATCGGCGACAAGACCCAGCTGCTTGCCTTCATTCTGGCCGCACGCTTCAAAAAACCCCTCCCCATCATCCTTGGCATCCTCGCCGCCACTGTGATCAACCACGGATTGGCTGGAGCACTGGGAGCCTGGATCACCTCAGCTATCAGCCCTGAAGTCCTTCGCTGGGTGCTAGGTGCGTCTTTCATCGGTATGGCCATCTGGACCATGATTCCCGACAAGATCGAGGAAGAGGAAACGCAAGTTGCCAAGCGATTTGGCGTATTCGGCGCCACCTTCATCACATTTTTTCTGGCTGAGATGGGTGACAAGACCCAGATTGCCACTGTGGCCATGGCTGCGCACTATGCAGCTCCGTTGATGGTGGTCATCGGAACGACCCTGGGGATGTTGATCGCTGATGTTCCCGCTGTGTTCGCAGGTGACAAGTTGGCAAACAAAATCCCCATGAAGCTTGTCCACTCCATAGCTGCAGCCGTCTTCGCCATGCTTGGAGTGGCAACCTTGCTGGGAGCTGGGGCTCGGTTCGGATTCTGACCCCAACTGGATGTCAGACGACCCTTGGAAAGCTGCAATTTCGCAGCTTCACCCAAGGAGTCGTCATGACCGAAAACACCTATCTGACCCAGACCCAACTAGCCGAACGCTGGCAAGTCGCTGAAAGCACGCTCGAGCGCTGGCGCAGTGAAGGCATTGGGCCGATCTACATGAAGATGATGGGCCGCGTGCGCTATCGCCTGTCCGATATCACGGACTTCGAGGAGGATTCCCTTCGCGGGAGTACGTCCCAGCGTGCATCAGCACGCAGTGACCGGGAGTAATTAGCAGCAACCCTCAGGACACTCGCGGAGCCATTCTGGCACTTACGGACACCTGAGGGTTGCCAAGGACAGTTACTAACAAATGCGGAAATGGTGGAGCTGGGGGGATTTGAACCCCCGTCCGCAAGCCTTTTTCGGGCAGATCTACATGTTTAGCGGTCTGATTTAAGTCTCGCCACCTGTGTCGCGCAGTCGCACGCTACACAAGACGCCAGCACCCTATTGTCTTGCCCCGGGTTAAGGTACCCAGCCCGGAGCCAGCCGATGAAATTATCTTTACAGCCGGGAGTCTTTAACTTGCGCTAAAAACCCCTTGCCCAGCCCATCGGCCTGCTGTTGTAAAGCTCACAGGCAATTAAGCTGCGAGTGCGAAACGTTCGTCGTTTGCAGTTAGTTTTTTTGAATCAGTTTTACGAGCACATTCAGCTCGACATGCACCACACCGCGTCCGAACCCACGTCGAAACCAATGCAGCCCCAAGTGGCCTATCTTAGGGCATTCGCAAGAAGTTCAAGAGCTCTTGGGCTGAACGGATGGTGGCGTGGG
>JBIKHR010000083.1:0-10127 GCA_044362035.1 Polaromonas sp.
TTGCAGGGCATCCACGCCCATGTGGTTGACGCACTGCCCCAAGCGGGCGGCCAGTGCATGGAGCTTTACCCCGACAAACCCATTTACGACATTCCCGCCGTGCCGGCCACCACCGGCCGCCAACTCACGGCTTCGCTGCTCCAGCAAATAGCCCCTTTTGGCGCGACTTTTCACCTGGGTCAGGAAGTCAGCGCCGTGCAGCAGCGCAGTGACGGCCGCTTTGACGTGGAAACCTCACACGGCACGCGCTTTGTGAGCAAGACGATTTTCATTGCCGCCGGGGTGGGCGCTTTCCAGCCGCGCCGGCTGCAAGTCGACGGTCTGGCCGCATTCAACAACTCCCAAGTTTTTTATCAGGCCCCGGGCCCAACGGGCTTTGCTGGCAAGCACTTGTTGGTGGTGGGTGGCGACGATGCAGCTTTGGAGAACGCGCTGGAATTTACGCAAGACGGCCCCGGCCGCGCCGCCAGCGTGACCCTGCTGCACCGCCGCGATGCCTTTACCGCCGAGCCGGCCACGGTGGCCCGCATGCGCGCCTTGTGCGAGCTTGGCGCCATGCAATTCATGGTCGGCCAGATCACCGGCTATGACGCGAGTGAAGGCCAATTGACGCACGCACACGTCACCGGCGTGGACGGCCTGACGCGCCCGCTGGCGCTGGACGCGATGCTGGTGTGCCTGGGTTTGTCGCCCAAGCTCGGGCCGGTGGCCGACTGGGGTCTGGCCATGGAGCGCAAGCAACTGCAGGTGGACACCGAGAAGTTTTCAACCAATGTGTCGGGCATTTTTGCAGTCGGTGATATCAACACCTACCCGGGCAAGAAAAAGCTCATCTTGTGCGGCTTTCACGAGTGCGTACTGGCAGCCTTTGGCGCCGCCGCGCTGATCTTTCCGGACAAGAAAATCCAGCTGCAATACACCACCACCAGCCCGCGTCTGCACGAGCTGCTGGGTGTGCCATCGACGGTGAGGGACTGATCGGATTAGAATCTACTTAGTTCGCAAGAACTTTTTGCTAGGGGTGTTGGCACTGCGCACTGTTGCAGTGGCCGACTGAGAAAGTCCCTTTGAACCTGATTGAGGTAATCCTCGCGCAGGGAAGCTCGACACTAACACGCTACTCTTTTGACAGAGTTCCTACCCGTGTGCCGTCAGCCCCCTGCCATTTTTGAAACGGCACCGGATGATGGACTTGTCACTCGAAAATACGCAAGCGATTCCTGCTGCACTGATAGATTTCTTTGCCCGCTCCAGCGTGAGCGACGGGGAATTCAATGCCATGGCGTTGGAAATTTATGCGCACCAGTTCCAGTCCAACCTGCCCTTTCAGCGGTTTTGCCAATTGCGCGGTAAAACCCCGCGCAACGTCAAAAGCTGGCGCGACATTCCTGCGGTGCCCATTGACGCATTCAAGGACTTCACGCTGAGTTGCGTTGCTCAGGACCAATGTGAACGTGTGTTCATGACCAGCGGCACCACCCGGGGTGATGTCAAGGGCCGGCATTTCCATCCTTCACTTCAGGTTTATGACGAATCCATGCGTCTGAACTTCAAACACCACTTCATGCAGGGCGATGAAAGGCTGCGCATGGGCATTCTTTTTCCCGATGAAGTGACCATGCCCAACTCATCGCTGGCGCACTATCTGGCGCTGGCTGTGGAACACTTTGGAAGCCCTGAAAGCGCTTATTACCTGACCCCGGAAGGCTTGCAGATTCAAGCCTTGTGCAAAGCCTTGGGCGAGTCCCAGGAATCTGGCACACCGATGGCCTTGCTGGGTGCAAGCTACAGTTTTGTGCCTCTGCTGGACGCCCTGCAACAACAGGGTGCAACTTTCAGGCTGCCAGCAGGCAGCCGGATTCTGGACACCGGCGGCTTTAAAGGCCAGTCGCGTGAAATCCCGATGGACGCCTTCTACGACCAACTGGCCGCAACCTTCGGAATTGACCGAAGTCATTGCATCAATATGTACGGCATGACCGAGCTGAGTACGCAGTTCTACGATGCTGGCAACCGCACCGTGCCCTCCGTCAAGCGCGGGCCGCACTGGATCCGCTCGCGTCTGGTGGACCCTCTGACGGGTCAGGATGTTCCCCCGGGTGAGCGCGGCATTCTGGCGCACACAGACCTGGCGAACTTCAACTCTGTGACCACCCTGCTGACGCAAGACGTCGGCATGGTCTGTGATGACGGCTTTGTACTGCTCGGCCGGGCCGCTGGCGCGCAAGCCAAAGGCTGCTCGCTGGCTGTTGAAGACTTTCTCCAGGCCGCCCGGGCATGAACAAAGTCATTTTCAAAGCCGGTTACCTTCCGGGCCTGTCGCCAGACGATGTTCAGTGGCGACCCCTGACACTGGGCGCCCCCGGCCAGACCTGCCTAGTAGAGGTTCCGGAGCTCAGTCCGGCGCAGATGGGTACCCTGGCCGAGCGGGTCAAAATTGCCAGCCGCTTGCATTTGAAATCAGTGCCCGTTTCCGACATCGTGCGGGTGCTGGACGCGGCCGTGGCGCGCTTGCTCGACCAACACGATCCGTACCGTCAGGCACTTGAAACGCTGCTTCCCCGCACCAGCGGCTTTGACGCAGAAATGGTCCGACTGGGGCTTGGCAACTATCTCAAAACCTTCCGTGCTTTGCAGCTTCACCGCTTCGTGGCTGAAGATTTTTCAAACCCTAAGATCCTTGACGAGTTTCAGCCACGCACCAAGGGTGGTTGGTCCAAAGCCCTGGGGCCGGAATTGCTGGTCCATGTGTGGGCCGGCAACGTGCCTGGACTGCCTTTGTGGAGTTTTGTGTCGGGCTTGCTCATCAAGGCCGGCAACATCGGGAAAATTGCCAGCGCAGAGCCTGTGTTTGCCAGCATTTTTGCGCGCCTTCTGGCCGAGATTGAACCGCGCTGGTCGGACTGTTTTGCGGTGGTCTGGTGGCCGGGGGGCGACGAGGCCATTGAGCGCTGCGTCTTTGGCTCGGCTGACACGGTGCTGGCTTACGGGAGCAACACCACATTGCGGTCCATCCAGGATCGCTTACCCGTCACCACGCGCTTCCTGCCTCACGGTCACAAACTCAGCCTGGCCATCGTGTCGGCCCGCGCACTGTCGCTGCGCCGGGGCCAAGCTGTGGCGCGTCAGGCGGCGCTGGATGTGGCGCGCTATGACCAGCAGGGCTGCTACTCGCCGCATGTCATTTACGTGCAGCACGGCGCGCCTATGCAGCCAGCGGAGTTTGCTCAATACCTTGCCCGCGAATTGGCCGCCCTCGCGCCCAAAATGGCGCGGCGGGTCCTCTCATTAGAAGAAGCCGCCGGTGTGGGTGCCTGGCGTGAATCAAACGAGTTTTTATCGCTCAAAACCCCCTCCCATCAAGTCTTGGGAGACGCGAGTCAGGCCTTCGGCGTGGTCTATACAGATACGCTGCTGCCCCTGGTGCCCGGCCCGCTGAACCGCTGCGTTCTGGTGGTCGGTGTTGATTCCCTGGAGGCCGTGCTTGGGCAGCTGGAGCCGCAGCGCGCATACCTGCAGACAGTCGGCCTGGCCGCTTCGCCTGAGGAGCTTTTGCCATGGAGCGAGCTGTTGGCACTGGCAGGCGTCACCCGCATCTGCGCAGTGGGGGCGATGACATCGCCTGAGGCGGGCTGGCACCATGACGGGCGCTTCAGCCTGCTGGACCTGGTGCGCATAGTGGATCTCGAACAATCGGCTGAACTCTCAGCAGACAATTTCACGCGCTATGAGTCCTGACATGCGCAACTGCCTCGAACTCGACAGCGTGGACTTTTCTTACGAGAAACGGGGCGCTGCGCTGCATGCGGTCAGCTTGCAGCTGGCCGAAGGTGAGTTCCGCTGCCTGATCGGGCGCAGCGGCTGCGGAAAAACCACATTGCTCAAACTTGCTGCGGGGCTTTTGAAGCCTCAGCGTGGGCAGGTTTTGTTCCAGGGAACAGCTGTTGCGAAGCCCCGGCCCGAAATGGGCTTTGTCTTTCAGTCGCCTACGCTGCTGCCCTGGCTCCATGTGCTGGACAACGTGCTGCTGCCGCTTTGCCTGCATGGCGAAGTCACGCCTACCGACCGGGACCATGCACGCAGGCTGTTACGCCAGATGGGGCTGCACGGGTTAGACGAACGAAACCCGACAGCGCTTTCGGGTGGACAGCAAAGTCGCGTGGCCATTGCCCGGGCTCTGGTCACCAACCCCGGCCTCTTGCTCATGGACGAACCCTTTGCGGCCCTGGACGCCATCACGCGGGCTGAGCTGCAACAAGACCTGCTCAGCCTGTGTCAAAGCCAAAACACGTCGGTGCTCTTTGTCACCCATGACATTGATGAAGCCGTTTACCTGGCGGACCAGGTTCAGGTGCTGGAGCATGGTCGGATCGTCCACCAGATGAACGTGAATCTGCCGCGGCAGCGTCTGGCCGCCTTGCGCGACACTCCCGCATTCAATGCACATCGCGCAGAGCTGCGACTGGCCATGGAGGCTGGGCGTTGATGCGCCGCGACCGCTGGCTGAGTGCATTTATAGGTCTGGCCCTGATGGCGGCCTGGGAAGCCGGCGTTCGCCTGTGGCACACCTCCGCCCTGGTGCTGCCGGCACCCAGTGTTGTGGCCCAATCCCTTTGGCAAGGCCTGGCCAGCGGTTACCTGCTTCCCCACGCATGGCGCACGGTCCAGGAAGTCGTACTGGGTCTGCTGCTGGGTGCTGGCCTGGGCTTTGCCGGCGGATTGGTGCTGGGTGAGTCTTCGCGCCTGCGCGCCATTTTCATGCCGTACGTGGTGATCAGCCAGGTGGTTCCCAAACTGGCGCTGGCACCGCTCTTTATTGTCTGGTTTGGTTTTGGTACCTTGCCGACGGTCGTCATGACTGCCTTGATTTGTTTTTTCCCCTTGCTGGAAAACACTGCAACAGCCATGCAGCAAGTAGATCACCAGCGGCTGGAGCTCTTTCGCATGCTGCGCGCAAGCCCCTGGCAAACGCTCTGGCGTCTGAAAGTCCGCGCCAGCCTGCCCAGCATCCTGGCCGGGTTTCGTGTGGCGGTGGTACTGGCTTGGGTGGGGGCTGTGGTGGCTGAATTCATTGGCGCAAGCCAGGGGCTGGGTGCGCTGATCATTGCCGCGCAGGGCTCCATGGACACGCCGCTGATGTTCGCCGTGCTGACCTTGATCACACTTTTGGGGCTGGCGTCTTACAAGTTGGCCAACATGCTGGAGCAGCGATTACTCCGGTCACAACAGGATTTTTAAATGAAAAGGTTGACGATGAATACAAAGCAAACAATGAACAAACTTGCGAAGCGACTTGCCGGACTGGTTTTGATGGGCGCAATCTTTGGCGCGTCGACCGCGGGTCTGGCCCAGTCTAAGGCCAGCCCGGACAAGATGGTGGTGGCCGGCTGGAGCAAGCCCATTACAGAGATCACCAATTTGCTGGTTGAGGAAGACAAAGGCTTTTTCAAGGCCCGTGGCATCGCCCTGGGCTATGTACCTGGCGCAGGCGGCGGCGATGCGCTGCGCAATCTGCTCAGCGGACAGGCTGATGTGGCATTCACCGACCCGGGTTCTTTTTTTGCAGCGCTGGACAAGGGTGAAAAGCTGCGGGCCATCTACGACATCTATCCGCAAAACGTGTTCAATGTCGTTTCATTGAAGTCGGCCAACATCCACAAACCCTCAGACCTCAAGGGCAAGCGCATCGGCGTTTACAGCCTGGCCAGCGGCACCCGACAAAACCTGCAAGTTCTGCTGAACCAGGCAGGCTTGAGCGAGTCGGATGTGACCATTGTGGTGACGGGGCTGCTCAATTTCACGCCGCTGATACAAGGCCAGGTGGATGCCACGGCCGCCACCGACACGGGTTTACTGGTTGGCAAGCAGCGCGGCCTGGGTGAAGTCAGCGTGATGGAGGTCAAAAATTACCTGAATATTTCTAGCGACTTTTTTGTCGTGCGGGAAGAAAGCTACCAACAGAAGAAAGAAATTCTCAAGCGCTTCCTGCTGGCTTACCGTGACAGTGCCGAATGGATGATCGCCTCCCCAGAAGAAGCGGCCAGACTGGCCGTCAAGCATGCGATTGATGGGCAAAACCCTGCGATCAATCTGGAGGTGATCAAGCTTCGCAATCAGTCGAGCGTCTCCACGCTGACGCAAAAAAACGGGCTTGGCACCTTTGACATGACGTCCTTTCAAAAGGGCGCGCAGGCTTACAAGGCCTTTGGGATGATTCAACGCGATATCAAGGTGGCGGATGTTGTGAGCCAGGATTTATTACCGGGCCGAAAATGAGCGTCACTTCAAGATTTGACGGCAAGGTCGTTCTGGTCACCGGCTCAAGCCGGGGCATTGGCGCTGCCATCGCCCAAGCATTTGCACAAGAAGGCGCCCTAGTGTTGGTGAACTACCTGCGCGACAGTGACGCCGCAGACCATGTCGTGGCGCAATGCCGGCAGGCAGGCGGGGACGCCTGGGCCCTGCAGGCCGATGTACGCGTTACCGATGAAGTCAATGCCATGGTCGCCAAAGCGCTGAGCGAAACAGGACGTATCGATGTCCTGGTCAACAGCGCTTTCGGCCCCTATGCCTTTGACCCGGAAAACCGGCCACGCTTCTGGCAAACCCCTTGGGATGCCTACCAGAACCAATTTGATGGTGCCGTCAAAGCCGCCTACAACGTGAGTCAGGCCGTGCTGGGCAACATGCGCCAGCGGGGCCAGGGTAGCATCATCAACATGGTGAGCGATCTCGTTGAACATCCGAGCATCCCCTACCACGACTACACCACGGCCAAATCTGCCCTGGTGGGATTCAGCCGCAATCTGGCTGCGGAACTGGGCCCGCTCGGCATACGGGTCAATTGCGTAGCGCCTGGCCTGGTGTCACCAACGCAATCCAGCCGCCTGACCCTGGAATCGGTCAAGGATGCCCTGATTGCGCAGACACCGCTGAGGCGAATCGCCACCCCGGAAGATGTCGCGGGTCCTGTGCTTTTTTTGGCCAGCGACTGGAGCCGCTTCATGACCGGTCAGGTGCTGGTGGTGGACGGCGGGATGCTCATGCGTTGAAGCGGCAATGGCGCAAAACCATGGTTGAGCGGCCCGTGCCCCTGGCCGGTCTGCACCGCAGCGCCGGCCGCAATGGCGCCCAGAATGTAGCTGCGCGCCTGCTGCACCGCGTCGCGCAGTGGCCAGCCCAGCGCCAGGTAGGCGGCAATGGCTGACGACAAAGTGCAGCCGGTGCCGTGCACATTGCGGCTGGCAATGCGTTCAGAACGAAGGTGCAGATGCGGCTCGCCGCTTTGGGCAAACACATCGACCACCGCCGCGCCGCGCAAATGCCCGCCCTTGAGCAAGACCGTGGGCGCGCCCAGCGCCAGCAAATCGTCGGCAGCTTGCTCAAGCTCGCCGGCACTGTCAATGCTGCGGCCCAGCAGCAAGGCCGCTTCGTCCAGGTTGGGCGTGATCACCGATACCAGCGGAAAAAGCTCCTGCTGCAAGACCTGCACGGTCGCCGACTCGATCAAGCGGTCGCCGCTGGTGGCCACCATCACCGGGTCCAGCACCACTTGCGCCAGCTTGTAATGACGAATCGCCCAGGCCACCACGCGCACGATCTCGGGCGAATGCAGCATGCCGATCTTCACTGCGTCCACACCAATATCTTCAATGACCGCCTGCAACTGCGCCTTTAAAAACTCAGGCGGTACGGGGTGAATGCCTGAAACGCCGCAGGTGTTTTGCGCGGTCAGCGCCGTGATGGCTGTCATGCCGTAGCAACCCAGGGCGCTGAAGGTTTTCAGGTCAGCCTGAATGCCAGCGCCACCGCCGCTGTCAGAGCCGGCAATCGACAAGACACGGGCGTAACGATGGTGCGGGGCGGGGAATGCGAGGTTGCTCATGCCAAAATTATCGGGCAAGACCGGGCACCGCGGCCAAAGGCCGCAGGCCGAATGTGATGTAATTGCGTTAAAGATGAAACAGGGGTGTCTTGCCGCGTTGCAGGACTGAGAAAAACCCTCACGACCCGATCCAGATCATGCTGGCGTGGGAAGCTTTCAAACAGCGGCGACACAGGCAACAGCCTTACGCACACTTGTTTTGTCCACCTGTTCAATTCAGATGGATTCAATGACCGCTCTGCCTTCTTCTCACATGCTTGTTTTGGGCGCTGGCCTCATGGGCCGGCTGCTGGCGCTGGCGCTGGCGCGTGCCGGCCACCGCGTCGAGGTGCATGAAGCCGGCGCGTCTGACGCCACCAACTCGGCCGCCCGCGCCGCCGCCGCCATGCTGGCCCCGCTGGCCGAATCCGCAGTGACCGAAGCCGGCGTGGTGCGCATGGGCAGCCATGGCCTGAAGCGCTGGCCAGAGCTGATTGCCCAACTCGCTCTGCCCACGTTCTTTCAGCAAAACGGCACACTGATCGTCTGGCACCGGCAAGACGCGGCCGAAGCTTCCCGCTTTGCGCGGCAGATGGACAGCACCGCCCGCGCCATGCCCGAACTGCCGCCGGCGCAAACACTGGACGGCGCGGCCATTGCCGCCCTGGAGCCAGCCCTGGGCCAGCGCTTTGAACACGGCTTGTACCTGCCCGGCGAAGGCCAGCTCGACAACCGGCAGTTGCTGGCGGCTTTGCAGCAAGAACTTGAAACCCTGCAGGTGGCGCTGCACTGGAACAGCCCGCGCTCACCTGAGCAATTCACACCCGGTAACGCCGGCCAGCCCGACTGGGTGTTTGACTGCCGCGGCCTGGGTGCCAAACCGCAATGGCCCGGCGTGCGCGGCGTGCGCGGCGAGGTGGTGCGCGTGCACGCGCCCGAGGTCACGCTGCTGCGGCCGGTGCGCCTGGTGCACCCGCGCTACCCGCTGTACATCGCGCCCAAGCAAGACAACGTGTTTGTGATCGGCGCCACCGAAATCGAGTCCGAAGACATGTCGCCAGCCAGCGTGCGCTCTGCGCTGGAGCTGCTCAGCGCCGTCTATTCCGTGCACTCGGGCTTTGCCGAAGCGCGCTTGCTGGAGATCAGCACCCAGTGCCGCCCCACCCTGATTGACAACCTGCCGGCGCTGCGCTTCACCGGCCCGCGCTCGCTGCAGATCAACGGCTTGTACCGCCACGGATTTTTGATTGCCCCGGCCATGCTGGACGTGGTGATGGAGCTGCTGGTCAGTGGCCAAAGCGAACTGGCGGGCCAGTTTGACCTGCGCATTGAACACCTGGCCACCGCCTGAAGAAGACTTTTACAGCCCAACATGCAAGTACTGGTCAACCAAATACCGCACGACCTGGCCGATGGCGCCACGCTGGCCGACGCCTTGACGCAAGCCGGTGCACGCCCGCCCTTTGCCGCTGCGCTGAACCTGCAGTTTGTGCCCCAAACTCGCTACGCCCAGACGCCGCTGCAAGCCGGCGACCAGATTGAAATCATCGCCCCGATCACCGGCGGCTAAAACCAGGAACCAATTCATGAACGACGCCTCATCCCCCCGGCAAGCCGACCCGCTGGTTTTGTACGGCGAAACCTTTCAAAGCCGGCTGTTGCTGGGCACCGCCCGCTACCCCTCGCCCGCCGTCATGGAAGCAGCGCTTCGACGCGCCCGGCCGGCCATGGTCACTGCTTCGCTGCGGCGCCAGGGAGCGGCCACGGCCGATACCAGCAACGGCTTTTGGGAACTGCTCAAAAAGCTGGGGATTCCCGTGCTGCCCAACACCGCCGGCTGCCACAGCGCGCAAGAGGTCATCACCACGGCACAAATGGCGCGCGAGGTGTTTGCCACAGACTGGATCAAGCTCGAGCTCATTGGCGACGACTACACACTGCAGCCCGACACGCTGCATCTGGTCGAGGTGGCCAGTCACCTGATCAAGGACGGATTCAAGGTCTTGCCGTATTGCACCGAAGACCTGGTGCTGTGCCGCAAACTCGTGGATGTCGGTTGCCAGGCCGTCATGCCCTGGGCTGCGCCGATTGGCACGGGCAAGGGCCCCATCAACCCCTACGCCATGCGCCTGCTGCGCGAACGGCTGGACGTGCCGCTGATCGTGGACGCCGGCCTGGGCCTGCCTTCGCACGCCTGCCAGGTGATGGAGTGGGGTTACGACGCCGTGCTGCTCAACACCGCCGTGGCGCTGGCGCAAGACCC
>JBIKHR010000084.1:0-10076 GCA_044362035.1 Polaromonas sp.
GGCGTGCGCGGTGATTTCACCGACTACCGGGGCAAGACCCTGGTGCAGGACCGCCCAAACTGGCGTATCAGCGTGTTTACCACGGGGGCTTTGCCGCACTTTGAAGTGCCGGCAGAATTTTTTGCGGTAGCCGGGCTTTAAAAACCCGACTGGCTTCAGCAGTGATCAACGCTGCTTGTAAGCCGTCACATCAATCTCCACCTTGGCGTCGATCATCAGTCGAGCCTCCACCGTGGAGCGTGCCGGGCGGTGCGCGCCAAAGCACTCCATGTAGACACGGTTGAAGCTGCCAAAGTCCCGCGCATCATCCAGCCAGACGCTGACCTTGCAGACATCGTCCAGACTGCAACCGGCCAGCGCCAGCGCCTGCTGGATGCGCACAAACACCTGGCGAGTCTGCGCCTCGATGCCACCGCTGACCACTTCGCCCTGGTCGTTGGTCGGCACCTGACCGGACACAAAAACAAAGTCGCCGGCTCGCGTTGCGGGGGACAAGGGGCGCGCCAGACGGTCTGAGGCGATGGGCGAGGCACCCAGCATTTCAACGGGCATGAAGGTCTCCTGATCGGTTTTAAAAAGATTGAATGTCCATTATTCAACAAATAATTACAGGAAAACCCTGCTTACACAGGCTAACGTCTTCAATTACATTGAAAAATGTAAATAACTTACATTTTTGCCTCACCCCAACATACTGGAGATTCACATGCTGCGTTTGCCCCGCCGACACCTCTTGTCCCTGCTGTTAGCAGCGTTGCCGCTGGCCACCATGGCGGCACCACCCAAAGGGGGCGCAGCCAATCTCGCCATGATCGGTGAGCCGCAAAGCCTGGACCCGATGGCCTCCACGGCCGATCTGGTGGGCACCATCATGCAGCACGTCTATGAGACGCTCTACACCTTTGACGGCAAGTGGAATGCGATCCCCATGCTGGCCGATGGCATGCCCAGAGTGTCGGCCGATGGCCTGACCTACAGCATCAACATCCGCAAAGGTGTCAAGTTGCACAGCGGACGCGACCTCGATGCACAAGACGTGGTGGCCTCGCTCAAGCGCTGGATGGACATGGCGCCGCGTGGCAAATCGATTGGCAAGGACACTGTGAGCCTGGAAGCCAAAGGCAGCAACACCATTGAGTGGAAGTTCAAAGTGCCCAGCGCCTCTCTGCTGGCGCAACTGGCGCTGCCTTCGGGCATGGCCGTCATCATGGCCAAGGAAAGCATCGCCACGCCCCTCACCACTTTCGTGGGCACCGGCCCCTACAAGTTCAAAGAGCGCCGCCCCGACCAGTACGTGATCTTGTCGCGCCATGACACTTACAGCGCGCGCACCGAAGCGGCCAATGGCTATGGCGGCAAACGCGAAGCCCTGCTCGACGAGTTGCGCTTCACGCCCGTGCCCAATGCCAACACGCGTGTTGAAGGCGCGCTGGCCGGCCAGTTTCACTTTGCCGACCAGTTGCCGGCAGAAGCCTTGTCACGCGTTGAAAAAGGCGGTGCCGGCGTAGTGCCCATCCTCACGCCCTCTTACGGCTTTCCATACCTGGTGCTCAACACAAAGGAAGGCGTGATGGCCAACCAGGGCGTGCGCCAGGCGATTCAAATTGCCATTGGTGAAGCCGAAATGCTGACCGCCGCTTATGGCGATAAGCGTTTCTTCACAGCCGAGGGCAACCACTTCCCGCAAGGCACGCCGTTTTACTCCACCGCTGGTGCGGACCAGTACAACAAGCAAGATGCCAAGCGCGCCAAAGACATGGCTGAAAAAGCAGGCTACAAGGGCGAAACCATCCGTCTGCTGACCAGCCGTAATTTTGAGTTCCATCACACCATGGTCCAAGTCATGGCCGAGCAACTGCGCGCAGCCGGCTTCAAGCCCGAGATGCAGGTGGTTGACTGGGCCACGCTGGTGCAGCGCCGAGGCGACTCCAAGGTCTGGGACATTTACATGACCCACTCCGGCCAGTTCCCCGAGCCCATGCTCTCGCCACCGCAACTCGGTGACGGTGCACCCGGCTGGTGGGACACGCCCGCCAAGGCCAAGGTCCTGGGCGAATTCAACCGCCAGACCGACCCGGCCAAGCGCGCGCAGCTCTGGAGCGCCGTGCAGCAGACTGTTTACACCGAAGTGCCTTACATCAACGTCGGCAAGTTCAGCAGTCTGTCGGCGCGCTCGTCCAAACTCGAGGGCTACACGCCATCGACCTGGCCGTTCTTCTGGAACACCGGTCTGGCCAAGTAAACCCGCAGGGCTGATCGATGTCCCGAATGTCCTGGGGAACCCTGGGACGCACGTTGCTGGGCCGCTTAGGCGGCATGCTGGCGGTGTTGTCCTTGGTCTCCGTGCTGGTTTTCCTGCTCACGCGCCTGGCCGCCGGCGACCCGATGGCCATGCTGCTGGGCGACCAGGCTTCGCTGGTAGACATTGAGCTAGCCCGCCAGCGCTACGGGCTGGACCAGCCTCTGCTCGCGCAGTTCGTGCTGTGGCTGGGCGAGGTGCTCAAGGGCAATCTGGGGCAATCAATCTTTTTACAAATGCCCGTCTCGCAAGTGTTGCTGGACCGGGCAGAACCGACGGCCTGGCTGGCGATTTTTTCGGTCAGCCTGGCCATGCTCATCGGCGTCCCCTGCGGCATCGCCTCGGCAGTCTGGCGCGGCCGCTGGATAGACCAGTGCGTCAGCACCCTGGCCATGCTGGGGGCCAGCATGCCCAGCTTCTGGATGGGCTTGCTGGTGATCCAGCTGCTGGCCGTGGGTGCTGGCTGGTTTCCGGTCTCCGGCTATGGCGAGCCCGGCGCCGGCTGGCTGACGCGCCTGCATCATTTGCTGCTGCCCTCTCTGGTGCTGGGCACGCTCAACTCGGCACTGATCATCCGCTTCACACGAGCCTCGATGCTGGACATTCTGGGCGAAGACTACATTCGCACAGCCCGCTCCAAAGGTCTGACGGAAAGCACGGTGGTGCTCAAGCATGCGCTGCGCAATGCGCTGGTGCCTATCCTGACCGTGCTGGGGCTGACGCTGGCACTGATGATTGGCGGCGCGGTGGTGACTGAGACCGTGTTCAACCTACCCGGCCTGGGCAACCTGGTGGTGCGCGCCGTAATGCGCCGCGACTACCCGGTGATCCAGGGCGCCTTGTTGGTGATCGCCGGTGTCTACGTGATCATCAATTTCGTCATCGACGTGCTCTACGTTTTTGTCGATCCGCGGGTGCGTCATGGCTGAATGGCGCGTGGCACTGCGAACCCTGTTTGCCCGCCGGGTGGTGTTGATTGCGCTGGTGCTGCTGGGGCTGATGCTGCTGATGGCCGCCATCAGCCAGTGGGTGTTGCCGCACGACCCGATGGCCATGAAAGTCAGCCAGCGCCTGCGTGCGCCGAACTGGAGCCACTGGAGCGGCACCGACGAGCTGGGTCGCGACATCACCAGCCGTATTTTTTATGGCGCCCGCTACTCGTTGGCCATTGGCGCCGGCACTGCCCTGCTGGCGGCTTTTTTCGGTACGCTGCTGGGTCTGCTGGCCGGTTTTTTCAAACAGCTTGATGCACCGCTGATGCGCTGCGTGGACGCCATGATGGCTTTTCCCGACATCCTGCTGGGCATCGCGCTGGTGTCCATTCTGGGCGCCAGCCCGACCAACGTGGTGCTGGCGCTGACCATCGTCTACACCCCGCGCGTGGCCCGCGTGGTGCGCGCCTCCACGCTGGTGATCCGCGAGCTGCCCTATGTCGAGGCGGCACGCGCCGTGGGTGTCAGCACGCCGCGCTTGCTGCGCGTGCACATCCTGCCCAACCTGATGTCGCCTATCCTGGTGCAGCTGAGTTTTATCTTTGCCTACGCGCTGCTGGCCGAAGCCGGCTTGTCGTTTCTGGGTGTCGGCGTGGGCGCTGAAATCCCCACCTGGGGCACCATGGTGGCCGCCAGCACGCAGTACGCCGACCGCGCAGTCTGGACCTTGTTCTTTCCGGGCATGGCGATCGTGTTGACCGCCTTGTCTTTGCAAATTCTGGGTGATGGCGTGCGCGACCTGCTCGATCCTCGGCTCAAAGGCTCCACATGACAGGGCCGCTGCCTCGCCTGCAAGTGCGCGATCTGCACACCCGCCTGCTGCAACGCGAGGGCCCGCTGCCGCTGGTGCGTGGTGTCAGCTTTGACATTCACGACGGACAAACCCTGGCCCTGGTGGGCGAGTCCGGCAGTGGTAAATCGCTCACTGCCCTGAGCCTGATGCGCTTGCTGGCGCGCAACGCCCGCTGGGAATGTTCGGGCCAGGCCCTGCTGACCGATGCCCAAGGCCAGGTGCATGACATGCTGCAAGTCAGCGACGAGCACATGCGACGCTTGCGCGGCAACCAGATCGCCATGATCTTTCAGGAGCCCATGACCTGCCTGAACCCGGTGCTGCCGGTGGGCGAGCAGATCGCCGAATCGGTACGCCTGCACCTGGGACTGAATGCTGCGGCAGCACGCGCACAAGCCCTGCGCGCGCTCGAGCAAGTTGAAATGCCGGCGGCACGCCAGCGACTGGATGAGTACCCACACCAGCTCTCGGGCGGCATGCGTCAACGCGTGATGATTGCCATGGCCATGGTCTGCGAGCCGCGCGTGCTGATCGCCGACGAGCCCACCACCGCGCTCGACGTGACGATTCAGGCGCAGATTCTGGCGCTGATGTCGCGCCTGCAAAAAGACACCGGCATGAGCATGCTCTTCATCACCCACAACCTGGGCGTGGTGGCCCACCATGCCGAGCGCGTGGCGGTCATGTATGCCGGCCAGGTGGTCGAGCAGGCCGGCGTGCACGAACTCTTTGCGCAGCCCGCGCACCCTTACACGCAAGGCCTGCTGGCCTGCCTGCCCGGCCGGGCCCGGCAACTGGCCCGCCAGACCGGACAAGCCGTAGCCTTGCAAGACATTCCGGGCCAGGCCCCAGCCATGAACTGTCTGGGTGCCGGCTGCAGCTTTGCCGGGCGCTGCAGCGTCAGCCTGCCCATCTGCCAAGTGCAAGCGCCACCCTGGCTGGGCACCGCCACGCACGCTCGCCTGTGCCACCTCGAAAGCACGGCATGACCACGCCCATGGTGCGCATTCAGGATCTCTCGGTCGAGTTCGGGCGCGGTGCGCAGCGCGTGCGCGCGGTGCGCAGCGTCAGCTTTGACATTGCGCCGGGTGAAGCGCTGGGCCTGGTCGGCGAATCCGGTTCGGGCAAAAGCACGCTGGGCCGCGCGCTGATCCGGCTGATCGAGGCCAGCGATGGCTCGTCGGTGCAATTTGAAGGCCGCGAACTCATGGGCTTGAGCCAGGCGCAAATGCGGCCCTTGCGCCGGCAGGTGCAGATGGTGTTTCAGGACCCCAGCCTGAACCCGCGTCAGCGCGCCGGCGACATGCTCGATGAAGTGCTGTCCACGCACGGCCTGCACACGGGCGCCGCCCGGGCGCCACGCATCGCCGGCTTGCTGCAACTCGTTGGCCTCAAGCCCGAACACGCCAGCCGTTATTCACATGAGTTTTCTGGTGGTCAAAAGCAGCGCCTGGGCATTGCGCGCGCACTGGCCGCCGAGCCGCGCTTCATCGTCGCCGACGAACCACTGTCGGCGCTGGACATGTCCATCCAGGCGCAAATCGTCAACCTGCTGATTCGCTTGCGCCAGCAACTGGGGCTGACGCTTTTGTTCATCTCGCACGATCTGGACGTGGTGCAGTACCTGTGTGACCGGGTGGTGGTCTTGTACCTGGGGCGGGTGATGGAAATCGCACCCACCGCGGCCCTGTTTGACTCACCGGCACACCCTTACACGCAGGCCCTGCTGGCTGCCGCGCCGATTCCAGACCCCGCGCAGGCCGCGCCCCAAGTCAATTTGCAGGGCGACCCGCCCAGCCCGCTCAACCCGCCATCCGGCTGCGTTTTTCGCACCCGCTGCCCGCACGCCATTGCCGCCTGCGCCGAGCAGGTGCCGGAACTCTCGCCCCTTCCAGACGGGCGCTGGGTGGCCTGTCTGCGCCACACCGAATTGAATTGAGGGATCAGACATGCAACTGAACGCCGCCTGCAAAGGCTATCCACCGCACCTGCCGGCCATAGAACTCAAGGACGCCGGCCACCAGGGTTGGCAGCTCTTGCGCGGTGACCTGTCCTTCCCGCTGGCCGTGCTCAAGGACTCGGCGCTGAAACACAACATCGACTGGATGCGCGACTTCTGCCAGACGCGCGGATTGGACATCGCGCCGCATGGCAAGACCACCATGTCCCCCGAACTCTACGACCGGCAAATCGCTGCAGGCGCCTGGGGCATCAGTTTTGCCAACGTTTTTCAGGCCGCCCTTGGCGCGCGCCATGGCGTTCGCCGCATCATCATCGCCAACCAGGTCTTCCGGGCCGCCGACCTCGACAGCCTGTCGGCCCTGCTGCAAACCCATGCCGGCCTGCAAGTCTGGTTTCTGGTCGACTCGCCCGATCAAGTGCAAACGATTGAGGCATGGCGTGCCGAGCGCGCCAGCAGCACGGTGTTCACGGTTCTGATTGAGCTCGGGATTGCCGGTTACCGCGCCGGTTGCCGCGACCACGGACAAGCCGTAGCGCTGGCCCGCCTGGTTCGCTGCAGTCCCGCCCTTCGCCTGGCCGGTATCGAATGCTATGAAGGCTCGCTGGCCACCTGCAACCATGCGCATGACCGTCAGGGCGTCGCAGCCCTGATGAAGCGCGTGCAAGCGCTGGCCGTGGCCTGCGAGGCCGAAGATCTTTTTGAAAACGACGAGGTTTTGCTCACCGCTGGCGGCTCGGCCATTTTTGACCTGGTGGCCGAACACCTCAAGCCGCATCTGCAACACCCGACGCGCGGCATCCTGCGCTCAGGCTGCTACGTCACGCATGACCATGTGCAGTACCGCAAGCACCTGGCGTGCGTGGGCGAGCGCCTGCAACTGCGCGAGACCTTGCGGCCTGCCCTGGAAGTCATCAGCGTCGTGCAGTCCTGCCCCGAACCGGGACTGGCCATTCTGGCCATGGGCAAGCGCGACATCTCTTACGACCTGGACCTGCCCGTGCCGCAATGGCGGGCGGCGCCGGGGGCTTCGCAAACCCACGCAGTTCCTTCGCACTGGTCCATCACCGGGCTGAACGATCAGCACGCCTACTTGCGCTTTGACGCACAGGCCCCCGCCCACGAGCAGCCGGCCTTCGGCGAGCTGGTCGGCAGCGGCATTTCGCACCCCTGCACCACCTTTGACAAATGGCGCTGGATGCCCGTGGTCGACGACAGCTACCGCGTGATCGACGCTGTGTCGGTGAATTTTTAAACACTGCGCGCGGGCTTGAACTTGAAACCTACCCTGCTCCAACGCCTGCAGTCCAGCGCTGCCTCCTTGCCGCGTGCGCAGCAGCAAGTGATTGCCGTGCTGCTGAAAGACCCTGAGCGCGCCCTGTCCATGAGCGTGGATGCGCTGGCAGAACAAGCCCGGGTGTCCATGCCCACCATCATGCGCACTGCCCGCCAACTCGGCTTTGAGGGCGTGCGCGAGTTCAAACTAGCGCTGGCCCAGGATCTGGCCCGGGCCACGCCGGTGCATCGCTCCGTCAACCTGAAAGACAGCACGGGCGACATCGTGCAAAAAATACTGGGCGGCGCAGCAGCCTCCATCACCGGCCTGCAGCAGCAACTGCAAACCGGAACGCTCGAAAAAGCGGCGCAACTGCTGGCGCGTGCGCAACGCATTGATTGCTATTCGGTGGGTGCTACTTCCGCCTTCATGGCCAGCGATTTACAGGGCCGGCTTTTCCGGCTCGGGCGAAATGCGCACGCATTTCATGACGCCCACTTGCAACTCATTTCAGCCGCCACCTTGGGGCCCACCGGCGCTGCCGTGGCTATCTCGCATGTGGGCCGCATGCCCTTCATGCTTGAAGCCGTGGGCTTTGCCAAGTCACAGGGCGCACCGGTGATTGCGATCACCCAACCTGACACGCCGCTGGCCGAGATGGCCGACGTGGTGATCGGCGTCAGCGTGCCGCCCGATGCCGTCATGCGCGTGGGCACAGAAGCCTATATCGCGCACCTGCTGGTGATTGAACTGCTGATGGTGCTGGTGCTCAAGGCACTGGGGCCCAAAGCTGCGAGCCAACTCACGCAATTCAGATCCGTCTTACAAGCCCATGGACAGGATGTGGACAAGCATCCCGCCGTGGACTGGGCCTGGTCCTCTATCGAGAAAGATTCCGACTCATGAAAAGTACCCTGCTACGCCATGTCCAGGTGGTCGATGGCACAGGCGCTTCCGCACGCAAGGCCGATGTGCTGATCCACGGCGACCGCATCGCCGCCATCGGGCCCGACCTGGAGGCTCACGCTGACGACACGATTGACGGCCACGGGCTCACCGTGACGCCGGGTTTCATTGATGTGCACACACACGACGATGCGCAGGTCCTGCGCGACCCGTCCATGCTGGCCAAGCTGTCGCAGGGCGTGACCAGCGTGATCACCGGAAATTGCGGTTTGTCTTTGGTGCCGCTGGTGACCACCGCACCCGAGTCACCGCTGGACTTGCTGCACACCACCGAGTTCCGTTTTCCCCATCTCAACGACTATGCACAGGCCCTGGCCAACAGTCCACCGGCAGTCAACGTAGGCGCGCTGATCGGCCACACCACGCTGCGGGCCACGACCATGACGGATTTGACACGCGCCGCCAACGCCAGCGAGATTGAGGCCATGGCCGCGCTGCTGGAGACCGCGCTGACGCAAGGCGCGCTGGGCCTTTCGTCCGGTCTGTTTTACCAGCCGGCCTTTGCCGCCGACATGGCCGAGATGCAAGCGCTGGTGCGCGTGGTCGGGCGCCATGCCGGTGTGTATGTCACGCACATACGCACAGAGATGGATGACATCCTGAGCGCCATGCAGGAAGCCGCCGACGCGGCTCAGGCCGGTCCGGCCACCTGGATCATGTCCCACCACAAATGCGCCGGCCCGCGCAACTGGGGCCGCACCATCGAAACCCTGGCCCTGCTGGAGCGCCTTAGCCAGCGCCAGTCTGTCGGTACCGATGTCTACCCCTACAGAGCCGGCTCCACCTTGCTGCGCGAAGACCTGGTCGATGGCGTGATCGACATTTTGATCACCCGCAGCGACCCGCACCCCGAAATGGCCGGCCGCTACCTGGCCGACATTGCCGCCGAATGGGGCGTGGACCAGCTACAGGCCTGCCGTCGCCTCATGCCGGGTGGTGCCTGTTACTTCCAGATGCGCGAAGACGATGTGCAGCGCGTGATCGCACACCCGCTGAGCATGATCGGCTCTGACGGGCTGCCGCATGACGAACGCCCTCACCCGCGGCTGTGGGGGGCTTTTGCCCGCGTGCTGGCGCGCTACTGCCGCGACGAGCAACTCATCAGCCTGCCGCAAGCCATTCACAAAATGACGGGACTGTCCGCCGCCCGCTACGGCCTGAAAGACCGCGGCGTGTTGCGTGAAGGCGCGTTTGCCGACCTGGTGCTGCTGGACCCGGCACGGGTTCAGGACAAGGCCACTTATGAGAACCCCCGCCTGATGTGCGAGGGCATTGAGCGCGTGATGGTCAACGGCCACTGGGCCTTTGCCAAGGGCTGGGTCACAGGCCCGCACGCCGGCCGCTTTTTGCGCCGTTAAAGGCTCGTGCTGTCGACCCAGGCCTGCAAAGGCATGCCCATCACCGCAGCCTGACGCTGCTCGTAGGCCACAAACTCGGGCGTGATGGCGCTGCCACGCACACCACCGCGCACCGCGCCGGCGCGAACATCGCCAAAATATTCCTCAAAGGCCGGCGGCAAAGGCTGTGAGGCGGGAATCGACAGCCACAGGCGCAGCAGGTGGCGTTTGTCGTCCGCTTGCGCAAAGTCTTCAAAGGGCGTGCGCGAGTGCAGCGTGACATAGTTGTTGAGCAGTTGCATGTCGCCACGCTCAAGCTCCATCGAGTAGCACAGCAGCGGGCTGGGCATGAGCTGGTCAAGCAGGTCCAGCGCCTCGGTCTGCAAGGCACTCAGGCGCGGCACTTCGGGGAAATCGCGCTGCGCGGCATCGGTGTTTTTGCGGTTGGTGCGC
>JBIKHR010000085.1:0-10047 GCA_044362035.1 Polaromonas sp.
GGCCTCGACCTGGATCACGCCGTCAAGCAAGTTCGTGTGCAAATTTTTCGGGATGAAACCCGCGCCAATGCCCTGGATCGGGTGCGGGGCAGGACCGCCGCCGCTGATGACCGGGCTCAGGCTGGGCTCCACCGCAAACACCTTGAGCTGCGGCCACTTGGCTTTGAGCACTTGCGCCACACCGGTGAGGTGGCCGCCGGTGCCAACGCCGGTGATGATGGCGTCCAGACCCTCGGGGAAATCGGCCAGGATCTCCAGCGCGGTGGTGCGCGCATGCACCTCGATGTTGGCGGGGTTTTCAAACTGCTGGGGAATCCATGCGCCGGGGATGCCGGCAGCGAGTTCTTCGGCCCGGGCAATGGCGCCCTTCATGCCTTTGTCGCGGGGTGTCAGGTCAAAGCTGGCGCCGTAGGCCAGCATCAGGCGGCGGCGCTCTACAGACATGCTGTCGGGCATCACCAGAATCAGCTTGTAGCCCTTGACGGCGGCCACCATGGCCAGGCCCACGCCGGTGTTGCCGGAGGTCGGCTCGATGATGGTGGCGCCGGGTTTCAGTTGGCCGCTTTGCTCAGCCGCTTCCACCATCGCCAGTGCAATACGGTCCTTGATGGAGCCGCCGGGGTTGCTGCGCTCAGACTTGATCCAGACCTGCGCCGCGGGGCCGAACAGCCGGTTGATGCGAACGTGCGGCGTGTTGCCGATGGTCTGCAAGATGGTGTTGGCGCGCATGGTGAGTCTCCTGGCTATTTGAATCGGAGGCTCATTTTGACTGTCTGGGCCAACATGGGCTGCTTCAGGCGTTGATGTCCACTGTGTGCGGCGGTGTTTGCGGGTTGTCCTGCTCATCCACAAAGCTGTCCCGGAAGGTGAAGTACAGCGAGCTGAAAAACATCGACACCATCAGCATGGCCGCGGGGAACATGGCGATGCCGGCCAGGCCGGGGTTGTCCAGCAAGGCGGCGATCAAGGTCACCACCAGCGCCATGCCGATCAACAAGCCGACCCAGACCAGCCCGAAAACGGCCAGCGCACCAAAATTTTTGTAGCAGGCCATGAAGCTGAAAAACAGACTTTTGGCTGGCGACATGCCGTGCCAGTGCACCAGCGCCGGGGCATGCCAGAACAGCAGCGACAGCGGCAGGTACATCAGCATGGCCGCCCACATGGCCATCTGGAAGTCGCCTTGCAACACCATCTCTTCGGTGATCTTGCCGCCCAGCAGGTAAAGCCTGGCGAACTGCCCGCCGTCGATCAGCGCGGTCAGCCCCATCATGCCCAGAAACCCCAGCGCATACAGCAAGCCCAGCACCAGCATGGCGCGCTTGCGTTGCTGGCCGGCCCGAAAGGCGCTGATCAAAATCGAGGGCATAGGGAACTTGCCACGGGTCGATTCCAGCGTGGCCGCCATCAGGCCCAGCGTGGCGGCCGGCAGCAGCGCCAGCGCCAGAGCGCTGCCGACAAAGGGCAGCAGCGAAGCCACCGACAGCACGGCCATGAACATGAAGAACAGACCGGACAAGGCCAGCGGTTGCTTGAAAAAAGTCCGGATGCCCAGCTTGACCCAGGTGAGGCCGGTGCGGGCCGGAACAATGTTGAGTTTCATAGGTCTGTGGTCTGGTTGAGCAGGCGCTGGCGCAGCACCCGCTCGAAGTGGTCGGGGTCGTGCGCCTTGAGCATGCTGGCGTCCCGCGGCAGGTGAAAGTCCCACAGGCGCGAGGTCCAGAAACGCAGGGCACCGGCGCGCAGCATGGCCGGCAGCAACTGGCGCTCTTGCGCGGTCAGGGGCCGCACGGCCTGGTAAGCCGCCAGCAAAGCACTGGCGCGCAGCGCATCGCCTTCGCCGGTTTCAAGAACGATGCACCAGTCGTTCAGGCAGACAGCGATGTCAAACAAAAAGCTGTCGCAGCCGGCAAAGTAAAAGTCAAAAAAGCCGGTCAGGCTGGCGCTGTGGCCACCGTCGCTGTCGTGCGCAAACATGACGTTGTCACGAAACAGGTCTGCATGCACCGGCCCGCGTGGCAGCGCGCGGTAGGCCGATGACGCGGCGGTGTGGTTTTGAAAGGCCAACTCACCCAGAATCAAGGTGCGCTGTTCGGGGCTGAGGTACGGCAGCACCACCGGCACGGTCTCGTTCCACCAGGGCAGGCCGCGCAGGTTGGGCTGCTGCATTTCGAAGTCGCGGCCGGCCAGGTGCATGCGTGCCAGCATGTCGCCAACTGCAGCGCAGTGCATGGCCTGCGGTGCCAGCTCGCTGCTGCCGCTCAGCTTGTTGACCACGGCGGCCGGTTTACCCTTGAGGCTGTGCAGGATGTCACCCGGCCGCACGTCTGGCTGGCTCGTCGGCACGGCGGCAGCCGGCGCTGCCTTGCGCGCGCGGGTTGGTGTCACCACGGCCGGGGTGGCCGGTGCGGCTTGCGGGTCGGGCACCGCAATGCCCCGCCCGGCCAGGTGTTTCATGAGGTGCAGGTAAAAAGGCAGCTGCTCAAAGCTCAGCCGCTCGAACAGCGTCAGGACGTATTCGCCTTGGTCAGTGTCGACAAAGTAGTTGGTGTTTTCGATGCCGCCGGCGCATCCCCGGATACTTTGCAGTTGACCTAGGCCCAGTGCCTGCAGGAAGGTGGTGGCCTCGTCAAATGAGACCTCGGTGAATACGGCCATGCTGGAACCCGGATAACTGGACAAAATTAAAAATGACGCGGAGACGGTGCAGTCGCGCCGCGCCGGGCTTCAAAACTTCAGGATATTCCAGAAGCGCGAGCCGGTGCTGCCCGTGTCGGCGGCCGAACCGCTGCCGGCACGCGACGCATCCATGGGTCGCACCTCGTAGGCCGGCACATTGGCGGCCGGCTGCACGGTGATGCTCTGGGTTTGGCCGCCCACCCGCAACTCGTCAATGCGCGAGCCCGCGTCTTCGGTGCGGATGCGCTCGATGGCGCGGTCCGGCCGACCCGTGGGTTTATCTGTCGGTTTGTCTGCGGATTTGACAGCCGGCGGCGCTGCCGCAGTCTGGGCGCTGGCCGAAGCCGCGCCGTTCACCAGCGGGACGGCCAGCAGGGCGGCCAGCAGGAAAGGGCGATGACGGTGTTGCATGGGCGCATTGTAGGCGGGGCGGCCCTGAAACCGGCCTTAAATCCCGCACAATCAGGCCGCATGACCACCGACCCCAAAACCCTGCTGCTGGTAGACGGCTCCAGCTACCTGTACCGCGCTTTTCACGCCATGCCCGACTTGCGGGTGGTGGCGGGCGACCCGTCTAGCCCGGCCACCGGCGCCATCCGCGGCATGGTCAACATGATGCAAAAGCTACGCAAGGACGTGCGGGCCGACTACGCGGTGTGTGTTTTTGACGCCAAAGGCCCGACTTTTCGCGACGAACTCTACCCGGCCTACAAGGCCCAGCGCTCGGCCATGCCAGACGACCTGCGCAGCCAGGTCGAGGCCATTCATGAGGTGGTGCAGCTGATGGGCTGGAAAGTACTCAGCGTGCCCGGCGTCGAGGCCGACGACGTGATCGGCACGCTGGCCTGCATGGGCTCGCGCCAAGGCATCGAGGTCATCATTTCCAGCGGCGACAAGGACTTGAGCCAGTTGGTGGACCAGCACATCACCGTCATCGACACCATGAACGACCGCCGCCGCGACCTGGCGGGCGTCGAGGCTGAGTTCGGCGTGCCGCCGCGCCTGATGATCGACTACCAGACGCTGGTCGGCGATGCCGTGGACAACGTGCCGGGCGTGGCCAAAGTAGGCCCCAAGACGGCCGTCAAATGGCTGCTGGAATACGGTTCGCTGGACGCGCTGGTGGCGCGCGCCGGCGAGATCAAGGGGGTGGCGGGCGAGAACCTGCGCCAGGCGCTGGACTGGTTGCCGCGCGGTCGCGAGCTGCTGACCATCAAGACCGACTGCGACCTGACGCCCTACATCGAGGGCTTGCCGGCGCTGGACCACGTCACCATGGAAGCCCAGCAGACCGAAGCCTTGCAGGATTTTTACCAGCGCTTCGGCTTCAAGGGTCTGGTCAAAAGCCTGGAAAGCCAGAACACGCCGCCCGAGCAGCTGGCCAGCGCGCAGGCCCGGCTCGCCAAGCCTAAAAGCGAAGGCAGCGGTTCGCCGGGGCTGTTTGATGAGCCTGCTTTTTTGCAGGTGCCGCTGGCCGAGCGCGTCACCAATCTGCATTACGACACCATCCTGACTTGGTCTGCATTTGATGCCCTGCTGGCCCACATTGACAGCGCTGCTCTGGTGGCGCTGGACACCGAGACCAATTCGCTGGAGCCGATGCTGGCGCAGATCGTCGGCCTGAGCTTCAGCGTGGCCCCTGGTGCGGCCGCCTACATTCCGCTGGCGCACGACTACCCGGGCGCGCCCGAACAGCTGCCGCTGGCCGAGGTGCTGACGCGCCTGAAGCCCTGGCTGGAAAACCCCGCGCGCCACAAGCTGGGCCAGAACATCAAGTACGACCGCCACGTGTTTGCCAACCACGGCATTGAAGTGCAGGGTTACCGCCACGACACCATGCTGCAAAGCTATGTGCTCGAAGTCCACAAGCCGCACGGCCTGGCCAGCCTGGCCGAGCGCCACACCGGCCGCAGCGGCATCAACTACGAAGACCTGTGCGGCAAGGGCGCCAACCAGATCAAGTTCAACCAGGTCGAGATCGCCAGGGCGGCCGAATACTCGTGTGAAGACGCCGACCAGACGCTGGACGTGCACCACGTGCTGTGGCCGCAACTCGAGGCCAACGCCAAGCTGCTGTTCATCTACCAGCTGGAAATCCAGAGCAGCGAAGGCCTGTACCGCATCGAGCGCAACGGCGTGCTGATCGACGGCCCCATGCTGGCCCGGCAAAGCGCCGAGCTGGGCGCCCGCATCCTGCAACTGGAAGCTGAAGCGCACGTGCTGGCCGGCCAGCCCTTCAACCTGGGCTCGCCCAAGCAGATTGGCGATATTTTCTTCACCAAGCTGGGTTTGCCCGTGGTCAAAAAAACCGCCACCGGCGCGCCCAGCACCGACGAGGAGGTACTGGAAAAACTCGCCGAAGACTTTCCGCTGCCGGCCAAGATTCTGGAGCACCGCGGCCTGTCCAAGCTCAAAGGCACTTACACCGACAAGCTGGCGCAACTGGCGCATCCGCGCACCGGCCGCGTGCACACGCATTACGCGCAGGCGGTGGCCGTCACGGGCCGCTTGTCGAGCAACGAACCCAACCTGCAAAACATACCGGTGAAAACCGCCGAAGGCCGGCGTGTGCGCGAAGCCTTTGTGGCCGCCCCGGGCTGCGTGATTGCCAGCGCGGACTACTCGCAAATCGAGCTGCGCATCATGGCGCACATCAGCGAAGACGAGGCCTTGCTGCGCGCCTTCAACGAAGGCCTTGACGTGCACCGCGCGACCGCCGCCGAAGTCTTTGGCGTGGCACTGGACCAGGTCAGCAGCGAGCAGCGCCGCTATGCCAAGGTCATCAACTTTGGCCTGATTTACGGCATGAGCAGCTACGGCCTGGCGCGCAACCTGGGCATCGAGACCAAGGCCGCAGCGGCCTATATCGACAAGTACTTTCAGCGCTACCCGGGCGTCAAGGCCTACATGGACGAGACCCGCCTGTCGGCCAAAAGCCTCGGTTATGTCGAAACCGTCTTCGGCCGGCGCTTGTACCTGCCGGAGATCAATTCGCCCAACGGCCCGCGCCGCAGCGGTGCCGAACGCGCCGCCATCAACGCGCCCATGCAGGGCACGGCTGCCGATCTCATTAAGCTGAGCATGGTCAAAGTGCAGCAGGTACTCGACGCCCAGGCCCGCGGCACCAAAATGATCATGCAGGTGCACGACGAACTGGTGTTCGAGGTGCCCGAGGCCGAAGTCGAATGGGTGCGCACCGAAATCCCGCGCCTGATGGCGGAGGTGGCCCAGCTCAAGGCGCCGTTGCTGGCCGAGATCGGCTTTGGCCCGAACTGGGAAAAAGCACACTGACAATGCCTACTTTTAAACCCCGCTGATTTTTTTACACACCAAGGAGATACGCCATGTTGACAGCCGACCAGAAACTCGATTTTGATGCCTTGCTGCCCGCCGCCGCACAAGCTGGCAGCCGCCGCTCTGCCCTCAAGCTGGCCCTGGGTGCGGGCTACGCCGCCGCCGCAGGCCCTTTGATGGCGCAAACAGCCATCAAAACGTCGTCCGAAGGTTTGCGCACCGGCGAGGCCAGCTTTGAGGTCAATGGTTTCAAGGTGCCCGTGTTTTTTGCGGCGCCTGCGGGGAAAAGCAACTTGCCCGTGGTGCTGGTGATTCATGAGATTTTTGGCGTGCACGAGTACATCGCCGACACCTGCCGTCGCTTTGCCCGGGCCGGTTACCTGGCGGTGGCGCCCGAGTTGTTCGCCCGTCAGGGTGACCCCAGCGCTTACGGCGAGATGGCCCGGTTGATGAGTGAAGTGGTCAATAAAACCCCTGACGCTGAAGTCATGGCCGACCTGGACGGCGCCGTGGCCTGGGCCGCAGGCCAGGGTGGCGATACGCAAAAAGTCGCCATCACCGGGTTTTGCTGGGGCGGGCGCATCACTTGGCTTTACGCGCAGTACAGCAATCGCGTCAAAGCCGGCGTGGCCTGGTACGGGCGGTTGGTGGGTCAGCCCAGCGCCACCAGCCCGCAGCACCCGGTGCAGCGGACGGCCTTGCTCAAAGCCCCGGTGCTGGGGCTTTACGGCGGGCAGGACACAGGCATTCCGCTGGACACTGTGGAGCAGATGAAAGCCGGATTGTCCAGCGCCGGTGCAGCGGGTAACGCTGCCGCCAGAGCCAGTGAGTTCGTGATTTACCCCGATACGCCCCATGCTTTTCATGCCGACTACCGGCCGAGTTACCGGGCCGGGCCGGCGCAAGACGGCTTCCAACGGGCGCTTGCATGGTTCAAGGCGCACGGCGTCGCCTGAAGCGGTCCGGTCTGAAGCAGGATAATGGTGCCCTTTCGCACCGGACCCTGACCTTATGACTTTGCTGGCAATTATTGTGGCTACCCTGGTGGCCGGTGTGGGCAGCGTCTGGCTGGCAGCCCTGCTGGGCTTTGGTGTGCTGGCGCGTTACACGCAGCACATGCTCAGCCTGGCAGCGGGCGCCTTGCTGGCCACGGCCTTCATGCACCTGCTGCCCGAAGCCTTTGAAAGCCAGGTCGGTGCGCACGAGCTGTTTCCGACCCTGCTGATCGGCCTGATCTTTTTCTTTTTGCTCGACAAGGCCGAACTCTGGCACCACGGTCACGAACACCATCACGCTGCTGAGCCGCCAGCCGACAATCACGCCGGTCATGCCCACAACCAGGCCCCCGACGCGCATTCACACGGCCACAGCCATGGCGGCCGGGCCGGCGGCAGCTGGGCCATTTTGACGGGCGACAGCGTGCATTGCTTTGGCGATGGCGTGCTGATCGCCTCGGCCTTTGTGGCCGACATGCGTCTGGGCGTGGTGGCTGCGCTCGCCGTACTGATGCACGAGGTGCCGCACCACATGGGCGACTTGGCTGTGCTGCGGCAGTCCAGCAGCAACCGGCGCGTGGCCTTTTTGAAAGTCTCACTGGCCGGCGCGCTGACCGCCATGGGCGGCGTGGTGGGTTTCTTTCTGGTCGCCCAGCTCGAGGCTTATTTGCCTTACTTTCTGGCCATCGCCTCCAGCAGTTTTTTGTACGTGGCGCTGGCCGACCTGATTCCTCAGCTGCAAAAACAGCTCTCGGCCCGCGAGACCGCTGCCCAAATCCTGTGGCTGGGCGTTGGCATTGGCATGGTCACGCTGGTCAGCGGCCTGGCGCACAGCCACTGAGGGGCTGTGCCGGGGTTCAGACCCCGGCTGCCACCAGGGCTGCGCGGGTCGGCAGGCCTTCGCTGTCGCCGATCACCTGCACCGCCTGAGCGCCAATCCAGGCGCCGCGCCGTGTGGCCTCAGCCAGCGACATGTCGCTCAGCAGCGCGCTGATGACACCCACCGCAAAGCCATCACCCGCGCCCACGGTGTCCACCACTTTGGGCACTGCAAAGCCCGGCACATGGCCGCAGCCCCCGGCGCTGTCAAAGTAAGCGCCCTCGCTGCCAAGCTTGACCACCACCCTGCTGGCGCCACGCTGGCGGTAAAAGCGGGCAATGCCTTCGGCGCTGCGCTCGCCTGTCAGCAAGTGGCCTTCTTCCAGGCCGGGCAAGACCCAGTCAGCGCGGCTGGCCAGGTCGTTGATGGCTTCGCGCATGTGCGCCGTCGAGGCCCACAGCGAGGGCCGCAGGTTGGGGTCAAAAGACACGCTGCGTCCGGCCGCCCGCATCAGGTCCATGCTCTTTTGCGTCAGCGCCAGCGTGCTGGCCGACACGGCGGCAAAAACACCGGTGGCATGCAGGTGCCGCGCGGACAGCAGCCAGGCTTCGTTGATGTCGTCCGGCCCCATGCGGCTGGCGGCCGAGCCCTGGCGGTGGTACTCGACGGGCGGGTCGCCGCCATCGCTGACCTGACCCTTGAACATGAAGCCGGTTTTTTGCGTGGCGTCGCAAACCACCTGCGCGCAGTCCACGCCTTCGCCTGTCATGGTGGCCAGCAGATAGCGGCCCATTGAGTCCGTGCCCAGGCGGCTTGCCCAGGCCACCTTCAGGCCCAGACGTGCCAGGCCGATGGCCACATTGGTTTCTGCGCCTGCGCTGCGTTTGTAAAAAGAGCCGGCTTCTTCCAGCGGGCCGGGCCGGTCGGCCACCAGCAGCAGCATGGCTTCACCAAATGTGACGACGTCGGGGGTGGGTTTCAATTTTCAGGTCTCAGCTTGGGTTGACGGGTTGGCGGCAGCTGCGCATCGGCCAGCTGCTCGAAGGGTTTGAAAAACTGCAGCTTGTGCTCGCGGCGGATTTGCTTGAGCGCGTACTCGGCGCTCAGGGCATCGCCCTTGCCGGGGTAACAGCGACAGGCCAGCACGCGGCGCGGCGGGTGCGAGCGTGTGTAGGCTGCGCCCATGCCCAGCACATGCCGGATAAAGCGTTGCTCGACGTCCAGCGCCACGCCGGCGTAGAGCGTGCCGTCTTCGCATTCAAGCAGGTACAGGAAATAAGGCGTCACGGCTGCGCTGGTTTTCAGCCTTGCGCCACAGGCCGGGCCGGGTCGCTGCACCAGTCGCTCCAGCTGCCGGCATACAGCGCCGTGCCACTCAGACCGGCGATCTCCATGGCCAGCAGGTTGGGCAGGGCGCTGACGCCGCTGCCGCAGTGGTGCACCACGCCTGCGGGCGCGCGCTGGCCGAGCAGGGCTTCAAACTCCGCCCTGAGCTGCGCCGCCGGCTTGAACTTGCCGTCGGCGCCCAGGTTCTCGCCAAAAGGCCGGTTCAGCGCACCCGGAATATGACCGGCCACCGGGTCCAGCGGCTCGACCTCGCCCTTGAAGCGCGGCGTGGCCCGTGCGTCCAGCAGCGTCTGTCCGGGTCGGCCCAGACCGGCCGCCACAGCGCCTGCGTCCAGCAGTCGGGCTTTGGCTTCTTTCAGTGCAAAAAGCCCGGGCGCACGGGCTGGCTCCTGACCGCCCGTCACGGCACCGCCCGCCGCTTGCCAGGCCTGCAGGCCGCCGTCGAGCACGGCCACCGCCTCATGGCCAGCCCACCGGAGCATCCACCACAGTCGGCCGCAGTAGTTGGCGCCGTTGCGGTCATACACCACGGCCTGCATGTCGTTGGACAAACCCACGCTGGCCAGCCATGCGGCAAAGCGCTCGCGGCTTGGCAGCGGATGCCGCCCGCCGGACGCCGTTTCATGCAGGCCGGGCTTGGCGCTGAGCGCATGGTCCAGGTGCGCATAGACCGCACCCGGAATGTGCGTCTGGGCATAGTCTGCGGCGCCGGCATCGGGCTGCACCAGGTTGAAACTGCAATCAAACACAAGGCAGCTTGCGGGTGTTGCCAGCAGAGGCTGGAGCTGTTCGGCAGAGATCAGGTGGGTGTGCATGGTGAAAGCCTTCCAGAAAGTGGCGGTTTGCAGCGTCGTTGCGTTGTCAGTGTTCTTCGGCCGGCGGATTGGGCAGGGCTTCCGTGCGCAGCACAGT
>JBIKHR010000086.1:0-10037 GCA_044362035.1 Polaromonas sp.
CCGACCATCAAACTCACTGATGGCACAAAGGCTCATATCTTTGTGGCCGCTTTGGGCGCATCTAGCTACACCTTTGCCTGTGCCACACCCAGAGAGACGATGGCCGACTGGCTTGGGGCCACTGCAAAAGCGCTGGACTTCTTTGGCGGCGTGCCGCAACTGATCGTGCCCGACAACCCCAAGGCCATGATCAGCCAGTCTGACCGGTATGAGCCCAAAATGAGCGCCACGGTGCAAGACTTTGCGCGTCACTATAGCTGCTCCATCTTGCCGGCTAGGCCTCAGCGTCCGCAGGACAAAGCCAAAGTGGAGTCTGCCGTTCAGGTGGTGGAGCGCTGGATCATGATGAGGCTTCGCCACCAGCGCTTTGAGACTGTCGATGAAGTCAATGCGGCCATAGCGCCCTTGTTGGCGTACCTGAACACAAGGCCGTTTCAAAAGCTGCCAGGCAGCCGAGCGACTGCGTTTGCGCAGCTTGATGCGCCTGCCTTGCAGCCGTTGCCTGCGCAGAGCTGGGAGCTTGCGGTCTTCAAATCTGTTCGCGTTCACATCGATCAGCATGTGGAGTTTGAGGGCCACCGCTACAGCGTGCCCACCGCTTTGGTGGGCCAAGTCTTGGAGCTGAGGGTAACGGCCAAAGTGGTGGAGGTGTTACACCGCGGCGCCCGCGTTACCTCGCACATGCGGTGTGCTCATAAGGGTGGGTACAGCACACAAGTGGAGCACTTGTCGGTGGCTCACAGAAAGCACCTTGAGTGGACGCCGCAGCGCCTTGTGCACTGGGAGCAAAGTATTGGCAGCGCCACTGGCGCATTGGTGGAGCGGTTACTTGCCAGCCACCGCCATCCGGAACACGGATACCGCTCGTGCTTGGGGCTTCTCTCACTTGCTCGCAGATTCTCTGAGGCAAGGCTGGAGGCTGCGTGTGAGGTGGCCCTTAGCTTGGGAACTTGCCGGTATCAGCATGTCAAAGACATCTTGCAAAACGGCCGAGACAAGGTGGGTGCACCTGTAGCAGACAAATGGCAAAGCCCAGAGCACGCGCATGTGCGCGGTGCCAAGTATTACCAATGAACATAAAACATGAACATCAAAGACAGGACAGCAACATGATGATGAACACAACGATCACGCAGCTTCAAGAGTTGCGCATGGCCGGGATGGCTCTGGGTTTGCAAGAGCAATTGGGCCAAGCTGGTATGAGCAGGATGAGCTTTGAAGAGCGCATTGCACTTTTGGTAGACCGCGAGGTGCACCACCGAAATGACAAGAGGCAGACACGCTTGCTCAAGGATGCGAAGCTGAAGTACCCGCAAGCTTGCATTGAAGATTTGGACGCAAGAGCGGGCCGTGGGCTTGAAAGGCGTGCGGTGATGAGTTTGGCCTTGGGAGATTGGATTGCATCGGGGCACAGTGTGTTGACCACGGGCGCTACTGGCTCGGGTAAATCGTGGCTTGCGTGTGCGCTGGCACAGTACGCCGCAAGAAAGGGCCACACAGCGCTTTACCAAAGAGTGCCTCGCTTGGGAGAGGAGCTACGCATTCGTCACGGCAATGGCACGTTTGGCAAGTGGCTGATTCAATTGGCCAAGACCGATGTGTTGGTGCTTGATGACTGGGGCATGACGGGACTAGACGCACAGACCCGAGCGGATTTGCTTGAGATTATTGACGACCGGTCATCGAGCAAAGCCACGGTGATCACATCGCAATTGCCGATTGAGCACTGGCACGCTTGGATTGGAGACACCACCATTGCGGACGCCATGCTGGACCGCAGCATGCAAAGAAACCATCGCTTTGTATTGACGGGTGACTCGCTGCGTCAGAAGCCAAAAGTTCAGAAAAAGGAGGCAGACAAAGACACATCGTGACTACTTAGTCTAAAATCTAACCACGCAATGACACGGGCCAAGCTACTGGTCACGATCTGTCAAATTGAGTGGTCACGATCGCTAGAATACGCACGCATGCCGGTGTTGAACTGTATCAACGACGCCAAGCGCGACGGAATTGGGTGGCTGAGCAAGTGCGCTTTGACCTTGCGCAGGTGATCCACAGTGATGGGCGCCATGGTGCGCGACAACTCACCTTCGCCACGAATGTACAAGCGCCTGAAAGGGCTAAGGCGATCAATGTCCAGGTGCTTGAACGCCATGTTCACCATGGCATTGAGCATGTTGATGTGCTGCCTCACGTTGTTGGCGTGCAGCCCACGGGCCAGTTGGCTGTCCATGAACTCGGTGATTTGAACATGGCGCAATTCATCCAAGGGCATGTTGCCAAACTGGCCAACAAACAGAGCGTAAGCCTGCTGCGCCACGGTCTTGAACTTGCGGCGGTGTGTGGACGGGTTTTCGCGCATGTAAATGCCATACGCATCCGAAAACATCGGCTTGACCAGCCCTGATGCCGCCTGAAGTGCCGGGCAACCAGCTCCGACAAGAATTCTTCATCAAAATCAATGCCATGAAGGCGAACTTTCTCCCTCTGAAGGATCAGCATTCATCTTTTGCGGCTGCGGCTACAAGCCCTGACATTCATGGTCAATGCGGCGGTTTAAAGCACTAATTTAGTGTCAGCATCTGGGCGGGGCAACCGCAGCCTGAATGTCCCGAAGGTCTGGAAGCTCTCTGTACATCATGCAAGGTGCCCATGACATTGAAGACAAAGTGGTTACCCAAAAAGATTCTGCAATCGATAAATTGTTTTGTTCAAACCTCGAACGGACGACTGAAATGCGGTACAGTTCTCCTAATAAAAGCAGCTACCTATTTCGTTGTAGTTGACTTTTAAACTGCGCTGCCAATTGCGTCACGGCACTGCGGTAGCTTACAAAAAGCACATTTTCATTCTCTTTGGTACCACTTTAAAGCTAACTCAATGACAAGCCGTCAAACCAAGATCCAAGAAGACACCCATTTTCGGATCATGCGCATCTTGCAAGAAAACCCCGACTTTACCCAACGCGAGCTGGCTGAGAAACTAGGCATGAGTGTGGGCGGGCTGAACTACTGCCTCAACGCTCTCATCGACAAGGGCCTGGTGAAAATGCAAAACTTCTCTAAAAGCAAGAATAAGTTCAAGTACGTTTATTTGCTCACGCCCATGGGTATTGCAGAAAAAGTGGCCCTGACCAACCGATTCCTCAGCCGCAAGATGGAAGAGTACGAAGCACTAAAGTTAGAGATTGAGGCGCTCAAGTCAGAAGTCGACGTCTTCAGTCAAGTCAAAACACAAAAATCATGAACCTTCAAGATATCAAAATAGCAATCATCGGCCTAGGTTACGTGGGCCTTCCTCTTGCAGTCGAATTCGGCAAGCAGCGCTCCGTCGTCGGCTTCGACATCAACCAAAAGCGCATAGATCAGCTCAAAGCTGGGCACGATTTCACTTTAGAAACCGAAGTAGATGAACTGCAAGCTGCCAAGCACCTGCAATTCAGCACCAACCTGGATGACCTGCGGACTTGCAATGTCTACATCGTCACTGTGCCCACTCCTATAGATGAGTATAAGCGCCCAGACCTCACACCTCTTATCAAAGCCAGCGAGACGGTAGGCAAGGTGCTCAAAGCGGGCGACGTAGTCATTTACGAATCTACCGTTTACCCAGGGTGCACAGAAGAAGACTGCGTGCCCGTGCTGGAACAGTTCAGTGGACTCAAGTTCAACCAAGAATTCTTTTGCGGCTACAGCCCCGAGCGCATTAACCCCGGCGACAAAGAGCACCGCGTCACCACCATTAAAAAAGTGACCTCGGGCTCCACCCCAGAAATAGCTGACTTGGTAGATGCGCTCTACAACCAGATCATCACCGCAGGCACCCACAAAGCCAGCAGCATAAAAGTGGCTGAAGCGGCCAAGGTGATTGAAAACACCCAACGCGATGTCAACATTGCATTGATTAACGAGCTTGCCTTAATCTTCAACAAAATGGGCATCGACACCGAAGCCGTGTTGCAAGCCGCTGGTAGCAAGTGGAACTTTTTGCCCTTTCGCCCCGGCCTGGTTGGGGGCCACTGCATTGGTGTCGACCCCTATTACCTGACGCACAAGGCAGAGTCCATTGGTTACCACCCCGAAATCATTTTGGCGGGCCGTCGCCTGAACGACAGCATGGGAGCCTATGTGGTAACCCAGCTTGTTAAAGCCATGACCAAACGCCGCCTGCCGGTGCAAGGCGCACGCATTTTGGTGATGGGCCTGACCTTTAAAGAAAATTGCCCCGACCTGCGCAACACCCGCGTGGTGGACATTGTCAAAGAACTGGCCGACTACGACGTGGAAGCCGACGTATTTGACCCTTGGGCCGACGCGGCAGAGGCGCAGCACGAGAACGGTATTACCCCTGTTCAGCAGCCCCCGCTAGGTGTGTACGATGCGATCATCATCGCCGTGGCGCACCATCAGTTCAAAACCATGGGTGCAGCCGCCATCCGCGCACTAGGCAAGCCAGACCATGTGCTGTACGACCTGAAGTATTTATTGCCTGCAGTTGATAGCGATATTCGCCTCTAGTCCCCGTACAGCAAGCGCAAGCAGCTATTAAATTTATAGTATTCATGACAGCCTACACCCAACTCCAAACCCGCCTGCAATCTGAGCCCCATACTTGGCTAATCACCGGCGTGGCGGGTTTTATCGGCAGCAACCTCCTGGAAACCCTGCTCAAGCTCAACCAGCGCGTGGTTGGCGTTGATAACTTTGCTACCGGCCACCAACGCAACCTGGACGAAGTGCAAACCCTGGTTGCCCCTGAGCAATGGGCCAACTTCAGTTTCATTAACGGTGACATCTGCAACCTGGCCGACTGCCAAAAGGCGGTTACTGGTGTTGACTATGTATTGCACCAAGCCGCCCTTGGCAGCGTGCCCCGCAGCGTGGCCGACCCCATCACCACCAACGCCACCAACATCAGCGGCTTCTTGAACATGCTGGTAGCCGCGCGCGATGCCAAGGTAAAACGCTTTGTCTATGCCGCCAGCAGCAGCACCTATGGCGACCACCCAGCGTTGCCCAAGGTAGAAGACACTATTGGCAAGCCACTGAGCCCCTACGCTGTGACCAAATACGTTAACGAGCTATACGCCGACGTTTTCGGTAAAACCTACGGACTGCAAAGCATAGGCTTGCGCTACTTCAACGTCTTTGGCCCCCGCCAGGACCCCAATGGAGCCTACGCCGCTGTCATCCCAAAGTGGATCAGCAGCATGATCCAAAACGAGCCCATCTACATTAACGGCGACGGTGAAACCAGTCGCGATTTTTGCTTCGTGAACAACGCCGTGCAAGCCAACTTGCTGGCCGCCATAACTGATAACGCGGAGGCCCGCAATCAGGTCTACAACGTAGCCGTGGGCGATCGCACCACCCTCAATGCTCTGTTTGCATTACTGCGTGGCAACCTATCCCAACATAGCGTTAAGGCCGATACCCAACCCCTATACCGCGACTTTCGCGCTGGTGACGTGCGCCACAGTCTGGCCGATATCACCAAGGCTCAGAGTCTGCTCGGATATGCCCCGACGCAGCGTATTCAAGAAGGGTTGGCGTTAGCAATGCCTTGGTATGTTTTACACCATGAGAATTTGAAAGATCTAACAAAATGAAAGCAGTTATCCTGGCGGGCGGCTTAGGCACCCGCCTTAGCGAAGAAACCGCCACCCGCCCCAAGCCCATGGTTGAAATCGGCGGCCGCCCCATCCTGTGGCACATCCTCAAGATGTACTCATATCACGGTATAAATGACTTTGTGATCTGCTGCGGCTACAAGGGCTACCTGATCAAGGAGTACTTCGCCAACTACTTTTTGCACATGTCAGACGTTACCTTTGACATGCAATCCAACCGCATGGAAGTTCACCAAAAGCGCGCCGAACCTTGGACGGTAACACTTGTTGATACTGGCGACAACTCCATGACCGGCGGCCGCTTGCGCCGCGTGGCCGACTACGTCAAAGATGAAGAAGCCTTTTGCTTTACCTATGGTGATGGCGTAGGCGACGTAGATATAACTGCCACCATTGCATTCCACCGTAGTCATGGCAAAGATGCAACACTTACCGCGACCTATCCACCCGGTCGATTTGGAGCACTCGATATCCAAAAAAACCAGGTGATGAGCTTCAAGGAAAAACCCAAAGGTGATGGCGCTTTCATAAATGGCGGCTTTTTTGTACTGTCACCCAAGGTACTCAGTCACTTGAAAGACGATAGCACTATCTGGGAGCAGCAACCGCTGATGCAACTTGCCGCAGAAGGCCAGTTGATGGCCTATCAACATCACGGTTTCTGGCAACCCATGGACACGTTGCACGACAAAATGACACTTGAAAATCTGTGGGCCAGTGGCCAAGCCCCCTGGAAGAAGTGGGACTGAAATGACGGAAAACCCGGATTTCTGGCGCGGCAAACGCGTTTTTTTAACCGGCCACACCGGCTTCAAAGGCAGTTGGCTTAGCCTATGGCTGCAAAGCCTGGGTGCACAGGTTCACGGCTTGGCGCTAGAGCCTCCCACCACGCCCAACCTATTCACTGTGGCGCAAGTGGCAGCCGGCATGGCCAGCCACACCATCGGCGACATCCGTGACCTGAGCACCGCGCAAAAGGCCATACAAGCAGCACAGCCAGACATCGTCATACATATGGCCGCGCAGCCCTTGGTGCGACTGTCTTATGCAGAGCCGGTCGAAACCTATGCCACCAACGTCATGGGCACCGTGCACGTGTTGGAGTCCGCCCGCCACACCCCGAGCGTGAAGGCCGTGGTAGTGGTCACCACGGACAAATGCTACGAAAACAAAGAATGGCTCTGGGGCTACCGTGAAGACGAACCCATGGGCGGCCATGACCCCTACAGCAACAGCAAAGGCTGTTCAGAGCTGGTTACCAGCGCCTACCGCCGCTCATTTCTTCAAGGTCAAGGCATTGCCATCGCAACGGCCCGCGCGGGCAACGTCATCGGCGGTGGCGACTGGGCTGCAGACCGCTTGGTGCCCGATATCTTGCGCGCATTCGAACAAAACCAACCCGTCGTCATCCGCAACCCCCATGCCACCCGCCCCTGGCAGCATGTGCTGGAGCCGCTCAGTGGCTACCTGTCATTGGCCGAGCAGCTGTACACCGACGGCCAAGCATTCGCCGAGGGCTGGAACTTTGGCCCCAAAGACGACGATGCTCAACCCGTGCAATGGATTGTTGAATATATGGTTAACAGTTGGGGCAACGGTGCCAGTTGGCAACAAGACGGCGGCACCCACCCGCATGAGGCCAACTATCTCAAGCTAGACATTTCCAAAGCCAAAGCCCGCCTGGGCTGGCAACCGCGGTGGCCCTTGGCAACCGCGTTGGCGCACATCACTACATGGCACCAGGCTTGGCTTGACCATGAAGACATGAAGAAACTGTGCCTGGCCCAGATACAGCAATACTCTTTAGCTATTAAATAGGAAGCAATATGACAGCCGCACCCATTCAATTTTCGCCCAAAGCCCCAGACGCAATTCGCCGAGAAATTGCTGCGCTGGTCCAGCAATACTCAGACATTGTTCATGTGTCAAAACCTTTTGTACCCGGTGAAACCGTGGTGCCACCTTCCGGTAAAGTGGTCGGCGCCCAAGAGCTAAAGTACATGGTTGAAGCCAGCCTGGACGGCTGGCTCACCACCGGCCGTTTCAACGCCGAATTCGAGATAAAGCTCGCCTCTTTCATCGGCATCAAGCACCTAATCACCGTTAACTCTGGCTCGTCCGCCAACTTAGTCGCGTTCAGCACCCTGACCTCCCCCAAGCTGGGCGAGCGTGCCATCCAAAAGGGCGATGAAGTCATTGGCGTGGCGGCAGGCTTTCCCACCACCGTCAACCCCATACTGCAATTTGGCGCGGTACCGGTGTTTGTGGATGTAGACCCGCTCACCCACAACATCGATGCCAGCAAGATTGAGGCGGCCATTAGCCCAAAGACCAAAGCGATCATGCTTGCACACAGCCTGGGCAACCCGTTTAACTTGGATGTCGTCACAGCCCTGTGCAAAAAGTACAACTTGTGGCTGGTCGAAGACTGCTGCGATGCGTTGGGCACCACCTACCGTGGCCAGATGGTCGGCACTTTTGGCGACATCGGCACCTTGAGCTTTTACCCGGCGCACCACATCACCATGGGCGAAGGTGGTGCGGTATTCACAAAGCATGACGAACTCAAAACCATTGCCGAAAGTTTTCGTGATTGGGGGCGGGACTGTTATTGCCAGCCCGGCAAAGACAACACCTGCGGCAAGCGCTTTTGCCAGCAATTGGGCGACCTTCCACATGGTTACGATCACAAGTACACCTACAGCCACCTGGGCTACAACCTCAAGATCACCGACATGCAGGCCGCCTGCGGCCTAGCCCAACTGGAAAAAGCCCCCGAGTTCATTCAAGCCCGCAAAGACAACTTTGTCTTTTTGAAAGAGCGGCTCAAAGACTGCGAAGAGTTTGTCAACTTGCCCGAGGCCACCGAACACTCGGACCCGTCCTGGTTCGGCTTTCCCATCACGCTCAAAGACAACTGCCCGGTCACCCGCTTGGACCTACTGACCTACCTGGACCAGAACAAGGTAGGCACCCGTTTGCTATTTGCCGGTAATCTGACACGCCAGCCCTACATGAAGGGGGCACATTACCGCATCAGTGGCGATCTGACCAACACAGACAACGTGATGAACAACACCTTTTGGATTGGCGTGCAACCGGCGCTGACCCGCGAGATGCTGGAGTTTGCGGCAGCCAAGATTGAAAGCTATCTAGGTGTGAACTTTTAACGGATCAATAAGTTTTCTAGCGCCCGTTAATCAAGCGCGAGCAGATATCAACTCAACAGCAGTTTTCAACATGAATCCAACTCAAGCCGTCGAAAAAATCAAAACTAGCGATTTACTTGCGGAAGCGCTGGAGGACCTAGGTATACAACATGTCTTTGGAATCATTGGCGCGGGTAACGTGCATTTGTTTGAAGCCATAGCCCGCCGTGGGTACACAGAAATCATTTGCGTCCACCACGAGCAAGCTGCGTGTATGGCAATGCAAATTTACTACCGTACATGCGGCAAGTTGTCGGCTTCCTTGTTGACTACGGGCGCTGGTTCAACCAACGGCGTAACAGGTGTGGTGTCGGCTTGGGCAGATTCAATACCTTGCCTGGTTATTGCAGGTAACGAAAACTCGAAATTCACTAAACCCGAAAGCCCTTACCGTATGTGGGGCGTACAAGGTTACGATTCGGTCGATATGGTTCGCAAGGTCACCAAATATGCCCATCGAGTCACATCGGCAGACCAAGCTGTGCTTGAACTACAAAAGGCTGCTCATATTGCACTCGATCAACGACCTGGCCCGTGTTGGATTGAGATCCCGATGGATATACAGGCCAGCCGAATTGATCCAAATTCGTCAGCACAGTTTGTCCCACCTGCGCCAAATAGTGATTCAACTCCACAACTTGCCGGTCAAATTGACCACGTGGTTGATGCACTGCTGCTGGCACGGCGCCCGTTACTTTGGTTGGGCAATGGGATACGTCTGGCTGGTGCTGAAAAGCAAATTGAGCCCTTACTGAATTTACTTGGTGTGCCTACGTTGGTATCGTGGGCTGGCATCGATATGGTGAAATCCAGCCACCCACTGGTATTTGGTCGCGCCGGTGTTTACGGTCAACGTGCCGCCAACTTTATCTTGCAAAACTGCGATTACCTGTTGACCATCGGCACGCGTTTGGCCATTCCACAAATCGGCTACGACTTGTCAGAACTGGCGCGTGGGGCTCGCATTGACGTGGTTGATATTGACCCTGACGAAGCTGAAAAACATCAGACACGTGTGCGGGAAAAAATCGTATGTGATGCATCGGTTTTCATGAAAGAATTGATTGGGCGAATTCAACAGCGCGTGATCAGTCGCCAGACCGACTGGATCGCACAATGTAACGCCTACCAAGATCAATTTCCTTGGGTGGGTTCAGAGCACGCAGACCAAGGCGACTTCATGAACTCGTACCGTT
>JBIKHR010000338.1:0-3042 GCA_044362035.1 Polaromonas sp.
ACGAAGGCACGATCGAAAAAGTCGAGCCGCGCGACAACCTGTTTTACCGGCAGGACGAGATGCGCACCAAGTCATTTGCGGCCAATCTGGATCAGGTGCTCATCCTCATGGCGGCCGAGCCGGAGTTTTCTGAAAACCAGCTGACACGCGCGCTGATCGCCGCCGAGGCCACCGGCATCCGCCCCGTCATTGCACTGAACAAAAGCGACCTGGCCGAGCCCTTCGGCCGCGCCTGGACCAAGCTGGCGCCCTATCGCGCCATGGGCTACCAGATGCTTTCGCTGGCGATCAAGCCCAAGGCCGCAGACGATCCGGGCCAGACCCCGGTGCGCTCACTGATGCCGCTGATGCAAGGCAAAAAAACACTGGTGCTCGGGCCCTCGGGCGCGGGCAAAAGCAGCCTGACCAATCTCCTAATTCCGCATGCACAGGTGCTGACCGCCGAAATCTCTCAGGCGCTCAACTCCGGCAAGCACACCACCACCAGCACCACGCTGTACTGGATTGATGCCGACCGCAGCACCGCACTGATCGACTCGCCGGGGTTTCAGGAATTCGGGCTGCACCACATCGAACCTATGCACCTGGCCGGCTACATGCCGGACCTCAAGGCCCATGCCCAGCACTGCAAGTTCTACAACTGCACGCATCTGCATGAGCCGGGCTGCGGCGTCATTGCCGAGCTGAACCGCAGCGACACCGCCAGCATCAGCGCCAGCCGCTATCGCTTGTACAGCGAGCTGTTTGCCGAGTTGTCGCAAACGCGTTATTGAGCCGATGCTTCCGGCCCGCTCAGGCAGTTAACCGGTCAGCCGATCTGCCGCGCCAGGGTGAGCAGCGCCAGCAACACCATCCAGAGCACCACGCAGCGCCAGACCAGCCCCACGATGCTGCGCAAGTGTGCCAGCTCGGGTTCGCGCCCGGGCGTGGCCTGCGTGGGTGGCGGCGCAACGCTTTCAAGGCCGCCGGCATAGGGCCTGACCATCGCCTTGAGGGCGCTGCCGCCCAGGCGCACATTGACCGCACCGGCCGTGGCCGCCAGCACCACGCCGTCGTTGCGGGTTTCAGAAGCCGCCATCGAATCGACAGCAAAGCCCTGGGTGTAATGGCGCCAGCTGTCGATGGCGTCCTCAAAGCTGCCTACCACCGCAAAACCCAGCGCCGTCAGTCGGGCGGGCACGAAGTCGATCACACCCCAGGCTGTCAGCGCGGCCTGTTGCAGGGCCGGGCTGGCACCTTCGCCGGAAGACCTGAACTTGTAGGCCCAATAACGCGAAACAAACTCGCTCATTCGGTACAGCACGGCCCCGGTCGGGCCGAGACCAAACGCGGCCAACACGGAAAACCAGCTCAGAACACCGAACACATGGCGGTGCGCCGCCAGCACGGAATGCTCGATGACATGGCGCACGATTTCACTGCGGGGCAATTCGCTGGCATCGACCTGCCGCCACTCGGCCAGCAACTGACGGGCCGTCTCTTCGTCGCCCACATCGAGCGCGTCGCGGATGGCGGTGAAATGGTGGCTGAACTGGCGAAAACCCAGCGAGGCATACAAGACCGCCACGCTCCAGGCAAAAGCCAGCAGTCCATGCACGCTCCACAGAAGCCAGTGAATGGTAAAAGCCAGCAGCGCCGGGGCCAGCGCTGCCACCGACCAGGCCAGCCAGCCATGCTGCGCTCGGCCGGCGTCCAGATTACGGCTGGACCAGCGCGCCCAGGCGCGCAAAGCTGCATGCAAAGCATTGCCCGGCGACAAAGGCCGGGCCTGCTCCAGCAGCAGGGCAAACAAGACGGCAAAAAAGCTCATGTCAAATCATAACGGCGCGCGCTCAAGCGGCCAGGAACCAGTAGAAATTGCGCAGCATGGCGGCCGTGGCGCCCCAGATGTAGCGCTCCTTGGGGTAGGCCGGATCGCTGCTGGTGTAGGGCATCGAGAGCCATTCACGCACGCCGCCATCAAACTCAAAAGCGTGGCGGCGGTGGTTGGACGGGCTCATGAGGTGGCTCAGTGGCACCTCGAAAACATCGGCCACTTCCGCCGGATTGGGCTTGAGTTCAAAGCCCGGCCTGACCAGCGCCACCACGGGCGTGACGATATAGGCCGTACCGGTGACATAAATGGGCAGGCTGCCCAGCACTTCGACATGGCTGGCCGGCAGGCCGATTTCCTCGTCGGCCTCGCGCAAGGCGGTGTGCACGGCATCGCGGTCCGACTGATCGGTGCGCCCGCCGGGAAAAGCGATTTGCCCTGAATGGGTCGATAAATTCACCCCGCGCTCGGTCAGCAAGAGCGTCAGCTCTTCGCGCATTACCAGCGCAATGAGCACAGCAGCGGGGGCCGGCAGACGCTCGCCAAATTTCTTCTCGACGCTGTTCTCGGGCGTCCACACCGGCGGCCGGGCGAAGCGGTGGCGCAAGGCAGCGGGCGTGAGATGCTGCGCCGGCACATCGGCCAGGTGCGTGTCCACGCTGACCACCGGAACCGTGCGGGGGTCGATCTTGGGCAGCGGGCGGGTGATGGTCATGTCAGGAAATGGGGGGTTAGGGCGGCATGAAAAAAGCCGCTCAGGGAGCGGCTTTTCAAAGGACGTTGTCCGGGAGCTTTATGCGGCCAATCAGGCTGCCTTGGCGCCCAGCTTTTCCTTGATACGTGCCGACTTGCCGCTGCGGCTGCGCAGATAGTACAGCTTGGCGCGACGCACATCACCGCGGCGCTTGACTTCGATCTTGGCGATCAAGGGGCTGTAGAGCTGAAATGTACGCTCGACGCCTTCGCCGTTGGAGATCTTGCGAACGATGAAGCTGGAGTTCAAGCCGCGATTGCGCTTGGCAATCACCACACCTTCGAAAGCCTGCATACGCTTGCGGGTGCCCTCAACCACGTTGACGCTCACGATGACGGTGTCACCTGGTGCATACGCGGGAAAGCTTTTGTTCAGACGAGCAATTTCTTCTTGCTCAAGGGTTTGGATCAGATTCATAAAAATTCCATCTCACTTGATTTTTCGTTCATACACGCGCTGCACTAAAGACCGCAAA
>JBIKHR010000339.1:0-3038 GCA_044362035.1 Polaromonas sp.
CTGCCTTTCAGGGCTTTGTCTCGCCCGAATCCTTCAGCCTCATGGAGTCTGTGATGATCGTCGCCATGGTGGTGCTGGGCGGCATCGGTTACCTGCCCGGTGTCATTCTGGGCGCCTTGCTGCTGGCAGCCTTGCCCGAAGTACTGCGCCATGTGGCCGGGCCCTTGCAGGCCATGACCGACGGCCGCATTGACTCGGCCATCTTGCGCCAACTCCTGATTGCCCTGGCCATGATCAGCATCATGCTGCTGCGTCCGCGCGGCCTGTGGCCTGCGCCCGAGCACGGCAAGTCTCTTGCCAAACCGAACGCTTAAGGACCATGGCCATGAGCGAAACCATTCTCCAGGTTGCCGGCGTCTCCAAACGTTTCGGCGGACTGCAAGCCCTGTCCGACGTCGGCATCCACATCCAGCGCGGCCAGGTCTACGGCCTGATCGGCCCCAACGGCGCCGGCAAGACCACATTTTTCAACGTGCTCACCGGCCTGTACACGCCCGACAGCGGCACTTTCGAGCTGGCCGGCAAACCCTACCAGCCCAGCGCCGTGCATGAAGTCGCCAAGGCCGGCATTGCCCGCACTTTCCAAAACATCCGGCTGTTTGCCGAGATGACGGCGCTCGAAAATGTCATGGTCGGCCGCCACATCCGCACGCATTCTGGCTTGCTGGGCGCGATCTTTCGCACCCCTGGTTTCAAGGCCGAAGAAAAAGCCATTGCCGAACGCGCGCAGGAACTGCTCGAGTACGTGGGCATCGGCAAATACGCCGACTTCAAGGCGCGCACCCTGAGCTACGGCGACCAGCGACGGCTCGAGATCGCCCGCGCGCTGGCCACCGACCCGCAACTGATCGCGCTCGACGAGCCGGCCGCCGGCATGAACGCCACCGAAAAAGTGCAGCTGCGCGAGTTGATTGACCGCATCCGCAATGACAACCGCACCATCTTGCTCATCGAGCATGACGTCAAGCTGGTGATGGGGCTGTGCGACCGTGTGACGGTGCTGGACTACGGCAAGCAAATCGCTGAAGGCGCGCCGGCCGACGTGCAAAAAGACGAAAAAGTCATCACCGCCTACCTTGGCACCGGACATTGAAGAAGCGCAACCATGGCAAACACTCTGCTCAAAGTCACCGGCCTGAAAGTCGCCTACGGCGGTATCCAAGCCGTCAAGGGCGTTGACTTCGAAGTCCGCGAAGGCGAGCTCGTCACGCTCATCGGCTCCAACGGCGCCGGCAAAACCACCACCATGAAAGCCATCACCGGCACGCTGGCAGCGGCCGAAGGCGACATCGAGTACCTGGGCAAAAGCATCAAGGGCAAAGGCTCCTGGGATCTGGTGCGCGAAGGCCTGGCCATGGTGCCGGAAGGCCGCGGCGTCTTCACGCGCATGACCATCACCGAAAACCTGCAGATGGGCGCCTATATTCGCGAAGACAAGCCGGAAATTGCCAACGACATTGAAATGGTGTTCGGTATTTTTCCGCGCCTCAAGGAACGCAAAGACCAGCTGGCCGGCACCATGTCGGGCGGCGAGCAGCAGATGCTGGCCATGGGCCGCGCACTCATGAGCCGGCCGCGGGTGCTGCTGCTCGACGAGCCGTCCATGGGCCTGTCGCCCATCATGGTGGACAAGATTTTTGAAGTGGTGCGCGACGTTTCGGCGCGCGGCGTCACCATTTTGCTGGTAGAGCAAAACGCCAGCCGTGCACTTGGCATTGCCGACCGCGGCTACGTCATGGAGTCAGGCATCGTCACCATGAACGGGCCGGCCAAAGACTTGCTGACCGACCCGCGGGTGCGGGCCGCTTACCTGGGCGAGTGAACGGAGCGATTCAGCGCCTCAGTCCACCTTCGCGCCCGAGGCCTTCACCACCGCTTCGTACTTGGCCAGTTCTTTTTTCATGAACTCGCCAAACTGCTCCGGCGTGTTGGCCACCGGCTCGGCCATCAGTGTGGCAAAGCGGGCTTTGGCTTCCGGCGTGTTGAGCGCCGCCACAAAGGCCTGATTGAGTTTGGCCACCACCTCACGCGGCGTGGCGGCGGGCGCCACCAGGCCCCACCAGGTGTCGATCTGGAAACCTTTCAGCGTTTCGGCCACGGCGGGAATGTCGGGCAGCATGGCGCTGCGCTGCGCGGTGGTCACGGCCAGCGCCTTGAGCTTGCCGGACTTGATGTTGGCCGAGGCCGTGGCCAGGTTGTCAAAGTTGAAGTCAACCTGACCGCTGAGCAGCGCCAGTTGCGCCGGGTTGCCGCCGTTGTACGGAATGTGCAGCGCAAAAATACCGGCTTCCTTTTTGAACATCTCGCCGGCCAGGTGCCCGGCGCTGCCGTTGCCGCCGCTGGCGTAATTGAGCTTGGCGGGGTTGGCCTTTGCGTAAGCAATCAGGTCGGCCAGGGTGTTGATGCTCAGCCGCTGCGCGGTCTCGGCGTTGATCACCAGCACATTGGGTACGCGCAGCATCTGCGTGATGGGCGCAAAGTCAGTTGCTGCGTTGTAGGGCATCTTGGCGTACAGCCAGGGGTTGATGGCGTGGGTGGCCACAGCCGCAATGCCGATGGTCAGGCCGTCGGGCGCCGCTTTGGCAACGGCGTCCGCGCCAATGTTGCCGCCGCCGCCAGGGCGGTTTTCAATGATGACGGTGCCCAGGGAATCTTTCACGCGTTCGGCCATCAGGCGCGCGGTCACGTCGATCGGGCCGCCCGGTGCGTAAGGCACGATGATGCGGATAGGCTTGGTTTGCGCCAGCGCACCCGGCCCGCCGCAGGCCAGCGCGGCCAGCAGAGCCAGACCGGAGACCGTCATGGCACGCCGCAGGGAAATGGAAGTCTGTGTTTTTGTCATGATGCTTGCAGGTCCTTGGCCTTGTCGGCTTCTGTGGTGAATGAGTCGGCAAAAAATTCGTCTTCGGGCAATCCGGCCAGCGCCGTGTAGTCGGCCTTGGCCGAGTCAATCACGATGGGCGCGCCGCAGGCATAGACCTGGTGGCCCGACAGGTCGGCAAAGTCTTGCAGCACCGCCTGGTGCACAAAGCCGGTAC
>JBIKHR010000087.1:0-9983 GCA_044362035.1 Polaromonas sp.
CGGGCACTTGTGGCAGCACGCCCGTCATGCGCGCACCGTGGCATTGCACGCAGGCGGGCACCTGGCGCCCGGCGTCACCTTGCATCACCAGTTGCCGGCCCTGGGCCAGCAGAGCTGCCGGCGCGTTACCGGGCAGTGGCGCGGGGTAGGGCACCTTGAGCGCGGCAAAGTACTGCGCAATCTCCATCAGGTAGGCGTCGGTCAGCGGCTCGACCATTTGCGTCATCAACCCGTAATGGCGGCGGCCTTCGCGAAAGTTCAGCAGCTGGTTGTAAAGGTAGGCGGCGGGCTTGCCGGCCAGCCTCGGGTAGTAGCCATCGGGCGCAGCGCGGCCTTGCGGTCCATGGCAGGCGGTGCAGGCGATGGTGCGCTGGGCGATGCTGTCTTCAAAAACAGGAGCGGCCGAATAAGCCGGTTGGGCGAGCGCGGTCAGCAAGCCGGCCAGGCAGAGAAAACGAAAACCCAAAAAAGTGCGCACGGTAGCAGTTTGCTTTGCAAGAAAAAACGTAAAAAATGACCAACACCCATTATTGATTGAGCCCGGCACAAGCCGGCTGCCCGAGGGCTTAGGCTTCGCCCACCGACATCACCAGGTCAGAGGCCGGGTAGGCAACGCAGGGCAAAAACAGGCCTTCGGCTTTTTCTTCAGCGCTCAGGCCGGGCCATTGCATGCGGTAAGTGACGCTGCCACTTCGCAAGCGGCAGATGCAGCTGCGGCAAACGCCGTTGCGGCACGAACCCGGCAGCGCATGCCCGGCCGCCAGGGCAGAGAGCAGCAGCGTTTGATCGGGCGCTGCTGCAAACACCAGCGGCGTGTCCATGATGCGAACGCTGAAGCCGGGCGGTGAAGAAATTGGCTTGCTCATATGAAGATGGAATTTAACCTGTTGCGGCCCTGTCGCTGTCGAGTCGGCGCTTTGGCGGGAATTGAGGCGACAATCCACCTCTTTCAAAAAATCCTGAAGCCAACGGTATCAGGTTCAACCCAAGCTTTTTCAATGTCCAGTTACCAAGTCCGACCCGCTACCGTTCGCGATGCCAAGACCATCGCCCAAATCCATGTGGCCTCGGCCCAGGCCGCTTACCAGGGCCTCTTGCCCGACGACCAGTTGCCAGCGCCTTCCGTTGAAAAACGCCAGGCCTTCTGGCGCGAAGCCATTGAATACAGCGAACCGCAAGTGCATGTCGTCACCAAGGGCGATGAGATCGTCGGCTTTGTGGGCTTTGACCGTTCGCGCGACAAGGGCACTCCTTCCACCATGGGCGAAATCTGGTCGCTCTATGTGCTGCCAGCCGAATGTGGCCAGGGCGCAGGCGTGGCACTGTGGGACGCTGCCAACGACGGCCTCAAGGAAGAGGGCTGCACCAACGTCAGCGTTTGGGTGCCGGTGCGCAATGAGCGCGCCATGCGCTTTTTTGAACATGCCGGTTTCAAGCGCGAGATGACCTCGCTCAAAACCGTGCCCGTGGGCATTGCGCGGCTGGAAGAAATCCGCCTCAAGCGCCCTTTGGGCTGAGCCTGGCCTTGCCGGTCGCGCAAGCCGTGCAAGCCACGCACCCCTGACTGCCACAGGAAGCGCATGAGCAGCCCCTTCGTCACACCGCTGGTCTTGCTGGCGCCCATGGAAGGGCTGCTCGACTTTGTGCTGCGCGACATCCTCACGCGGGTTGGTGGCATTGACCGCTGCGTTTCCGAATTCATCCGCATCACCGACCAGTTGCTGCCCGAGCGCGTGTTCATCCGCATCGTGCCGGAGTTGCTCAACGGCAGCCGCACGCCGGCGGGCGTGCCGGTGCGCGCTCAACTGCTGGGCTCTGACCCTGCGTGCATGGCTGACAACGCCGCCCGCTTGGCTGCAATGGGCTCGGCCGGCATTGACCTGAACTTCGGTTGCCCGGCCAAGATCGTCAACCGCCACGGCGGCGGCGCAGCCTTGCTGCAAGACCCCGAGAGCGTCGGTCGCATTGTGGCCGCGGTGCGCCGCGCTGTGCCGGCCGGCGTGCCGGTATCGGCCAAGATGCGCTTGGGATTTCATGATGACGCGCTGGCCGAAGACTGCGCCCGCGCCATTGACGAGGCGGGTGCCAGCGAGTTGGTGGTGCACGCCCGCACCAAGGCCCACGGTTACCGCCCGCCCGCGTACTGGGACCGCATTGCCGACATCCGGCAGGTGGTGGCCCTGCCGGTGGTGGCCAATGGCGAGGTATGGACGCTGGCCGATGCCACGCGTTGCCGCGAGGTCAGCGGTTGCGACATGCTGATGATCGGCCGCGGCGCAGTGGCCGACCCGGGACTGGGCCTGGCGATTCAGTACAGCCACGATGCTGACGCGCATGCCGGCGTGACGTGGGCGGAGCTGCTGCCGCACATCGCTGAGTTTTGGCACCTGGTTTGCACGCGCCTGGACGCGCGTTCACGCGCCGGGCGACTGAAGCAGTGGCTTAACTTTCTGCGCCGGCGCTACCCGCAGGCCGAGACGGCCTACCAGCAGCTCAAGACCGTCAACGACCCGGCGCAGATTGACGCCTGGCTGGCGCAGCAGCTTTATTCGACCTTGGCGCCGGAGGCCTTGACCACCTTGGCCATGCGCTCGTAGTCCTGCGCCAGCAGGCGTGCAAAGTCAGTGTTGTTCATGAAAGCGGGCTCGATGCCCTGCTTGTCCAGTCGCTCCAGAATGACCGGGTCCTTGGCAAAAGCAAGCGCGCAGATGCTGGCGGCGATCACGGCGTGGGCACGGCCCGAGATCACTTCGTTGATGGTTTCACCGTTGTCGGCGGGCAAGGTGGCCCACAGATTGGCTTTGAGGCCGCTGTCGTCGTAAGTGCGTGAGCATTCAATGATGGGCAGGTTGCTGTCCCGGTAGACCGAGGCAAGGCAAATCCATTTTTCGATCAGTGGCAGCGCGGCCAGATCGCTGGCTTGCACAGTTGGCAAGGCAGAGGCGGGGAGGGGAGCCTTCATGAGGCGAGACCTTTCTAGACCCATCGACAGTGGAAATCACCACAGGCCCACTGCTGAGCACTGGCCCTGCAGGGGTGCTCCAGCTCGACCGCATGGTGACATCCGGGTTACGAAAAACTCTGTAAACCTGTTTTCCAAAACGCCGGCTCTGGCCAATACTTTGAGGCACGCGGTGTCCATCTGTGCCCGGTTGTCCGGCCCCTGCGGCGCCACGCGTTCATCCCCCGCTGTTTTCAGAAAGGAAATTCGACCATGACTGTCATGATGGGACTTTATGGTGATCTCTTTGGTGAGATCAACCGTTTGCAACAAAACCTCGACCAGATGTTTCGCCCCGGTGCCATGGCGGGCATTCGTGCCATGCCGCGCCTGACCTTCCCGGTTCTCAATGTAGGCAACTCGCCTGAGGCCGTCGAAGTGCTGGCGCTGGTGCCCGGCGTTGATCCAAAGGCTTTGCAGGTGACTGTGGACAAGGGTGTGCTGGTGATCTCCGGGGAGCGCAAGACGGCCTTGCCCCAAGACGCAGACAACGTCAGCATTTACGCCGAGGAACGCTTTGATGGCAATTTCCGGCGGGTGATCTCCTTGCCGGACGACATCGATGCCGGCAAGGTCGAAGCCACTTGCCGTGACGGCATGCTGCGCGTGCGCGTGGGCCGGCTGGAAGCCTCCCGCCCGCGGCGCATTGAGGTTGCCTGAGCCGGACGCCAGTCTTTTCAACCCACACAACCAAGGAGTGTTTCATGAATTCCGATGCAATGAAGCCCGCGGGCGCCACTGAACTCAGTCGTGCCGAGGCCCCCAGTTCAATGACGACCGCTCGGGGCGTCGCCGAACAAAACGCCATGCTGCCGGCGGTCGATATTTTTGAGGATGACGCCTGCGTCACCATCATGGCGGACATGCCCGGCGTCTCGCGCGACCGGTTGGTCGTGCGGATCGATGGTGACGGCCTGATGATCGAAGGCGCTGCTAAGGCGCAAGACAGCAGCCCCGGCATGGAGATCGTCTACGGCGAGGTGCTCAACCCGATCTACCGCCGCAGCTTCACGCTCAGCCGCGACCTGGACCCCGGCAAGATTGAAGCCAGCCTGAACCAGGGCGTGCTCAAGCTGGTGATCCCCAAGTCGGACGAAGCCAAACCGCGCCGCATCGAGGTGAAGGTCGGCTAGCCCGGCGGTTGGGCTGGCCCGGGGCTTGCCGGGCGTGCGCCGATTAAAATGCCAATGCCAGCGGTTTTCTGCTGGCATTTTTTTTCATCTTCACTTCCGCCCCGCCCGGCGGTTTCGCGCATGTCACTTCAAGTTCTAGAAGCCCAAACCGGCGAAAACCCGGTCGCCACGGTGTTGATCCTGCACGGACTGGGTGCCGATGGCCGTGATTTCCTGCCGGTTGCCGAACAGCTCGACCTTTCCAGCGTGGGCCCGGTGCGTTTCATTTTCCCCAACGCACCCGTGATGCCCGTGACCATCAATGGCGGCTACCAGATGCCCGCCTGGTACGACATTCTGGGTGCCGATCTGACGCAGCGCCAGGACGAGGCCGGCCTGCGGCATTCGCAGCAGGCGATTGACGCGCTGATCGAACGCGAGAAGTCACGCGGCGTGGCATCGCACCGCATTGTGCTGGCCGGCTTTTCGCAAGGCTGCGCCATGACTCTCATGACTGGGCTGCGCCACCCTGACCGCCTGGCTGGCCTGCTGTGCATGTCGGGCTACTTACCGCTGGCCGACAAAACTGCTGCCGAACGCAGCGCGGCCAACCAGGACGTGCCGATCTTCATGGCCCACGGCACCCGCGACCCGGTGGTGCTGCTGCCGCGCGCCACCGCCTCGCGCGACCATCTGCAGTCGCTGGGCTACACGGTCGAATGGCATGACTACGCCATGGAGCATTCGGTCTGCCAGGAGGAAATCGCCGACATGCAAGACTGGCTGCAAAAGGTGCTGGCCTGAGCCGCGGGCCGGCCCAAGGCCTTTTATCCGGGGGATGACGCACAGGGCTGCCGAGCGAAAAGACTTGGCCTGTGATAGCGTGCGCTCTGCTTGAACAATGAGAATTCAGAAGAATCGAGATCCTATGACCCAGCTGCAGGCCCAGACCGGACTGACACCCACCCGGCTACAGGGAATGCGCCGCGGCGTTGAAAAAGAAAGCCTGCGCGCCCAGCCCGGTGGCGCGCTCGCCCTCACGCCGCACCCGGCCGCGCTGGGTTCGGCCCTCACGCACCCGCACATCACCACCGACTTCAGCGAGTCCCAGATCGAGCTGGTCACCGGTGCGCACCTGAACGCCGCCACCACGCTGGCCGAGCTGACCGAGCTGCACCAGTTCACTTACCGCGTGATGCAAGAGGCAGGCGATGAGATGCTCTGGGTCTCCAGCATGCCCTGTGGGCTGCCGACCGACGAAACCATTCCGATTGCCCGCTTTGGTTCGTCCAACGTGGGCCGGGCCAAGAGCGTCTACCGCATGGGCCTGAGCCATCGCTATGGCCGGCGCATGCAGACCATCTCGGGCATTCACTACAACTGGTCGCTGCCCGGTGTCAGCAGCGAAGCCTACTTCGGGCTGATCCGAAATTTCAGGCGCCACGCCTTTTTGCTGTTGTACCTGTTTGGCGCCTCGCCGGCCGTGTGCTCGAGCTTTGTGGCCGGCCGCCAGCACGAACTGCAAAAGCTCGCCGCCAACACCATGTACATGCCGCACGGCACCTCGCTGCGCATGGGGCGGCTGGGCTACCAGAGCGACGCGCAAGCCTCGCTGGCCGTCAGCTACAACAGCCTCGAAGGCTATGCCGCCTCACTTGCCGATGCCCTCACGCGGCCTTACCCGGCCTATGCCGCCGTCGGTATCCGCAACCCGGGTGGTGACTACAACCAGCTGGGTGACACGCTGCTGCAAATCGAAAACGAGTTCTACGGCACCATCCGCCCCAAGCGTGTGATCTATCCGGGCGAGCGACCGCTGCACGCCCTGCGCGAGCGCGGCGTTGAATACATCGAAGTGCGCCTGATGGATCTTGACCCCTTCGTGCCCGTCGGCATCAAGGCCGAGACCATGGACTTTCTGGATGTGTTTTTACTGCACTGCCTGCAAACTGACAGCCCGCCCGACTCACCCGCCGAGATCGCCGAGCTGGCACGCAACCAGCATCGCACGGCCGCGCGCGGTCGCGAGCCGGGGCTGATGCTGGAGCGTGCCGGCCAAGAGCTTGGCCTGACCGAATGGGGCGCCGAACTGGTAGCCGCCTGCGCGCCACTGGCCGCCAAGCTGGATGCCGCCCACGCCACCCACCGCTACAGCCAAGCCCTGGCCGCCGCCACAGCCGCCCTGCAAGCCCCAGAGACACTGCCCTCCGCCCGTGTGCTTGCCGCCATGCAAGGCTTTGACAATTCCTTCGTGCAGTTCGTGCGCGCCCAATCGGTTCAGACCCAAGCCCATTTTTTGCAAATGCCATGGACGGCTGAACAGCAAGCCAGCTTTGAAGCGATGACTCAGCAGTCCGTGGCCGAGCAGAAAAAAATCGAAGCGGTCGACACCATGCCCTTCGAAATCTACCGCGAGAAATACCTCTCAGCCAACCGGCTGGGGCAGCCAGCTCAGGCCTTAATGGCCGCAGGCTGATCCTGACCTGAGGCCGTCGGAAGGCCCGCGTAGGAAACGCCCCTTAGCCGCTGTCAGCGCACCCAATGGTCCGGCGCGAGTTTGATGCGGGTCAAACGCCGGCGCGACTTTCCGTTCCATTATGGTCACTGGCAGTCGTTTGAGGCGCTGGGCTTCAGGGCCACGGCTTGCCGCTTGGGAAACGTTGCCATGTCTGCCAAAAAGATTCTCATCATTGAAGGCCACCCCGATCCGTTGCAGCGACACCTCTGCCATGCCTTGGCTGATGCTTATGCCGAAGGCGCAGGCTGACATCGCCTGGGCCGAGCATCTGCTGCTGATTTTTCCGCTCTGGCTGGGCGATATGCCGGCGCTGGTCAAGGGCTTCCTGGAGCAGGTGGCGCGGCCTGGTTTTGCGTTCAGAGCCGCGGGCAGTAACCCCTTCGGGCGCAAGCAGCTCAAGGGTCGTTCGGCGCGTGTGGTGGTGACCATGGGCATGCCTGCGCTGGCTTACCGCTGGTACTTTCGCGCGCACAGCCTGAATGCGCTGGAGCGCAACATCCTGGGCTTTGTCGGCATCGCGCCGATTCATGAAACCCTGATCGGCATGGTGGGCCAACCGGGCGAGGGCGACCCTGAAGCGGCGCGCGGCTGGCTGGCCAAACTGCGCAAACTGGGGCATCCCGGGGACTGAGTGGCATGGCCGCGTCTGTAGTGCCCAAAGAAAAAGGCTCCAGAACCTGAGTTCTGAAGCCTTTGGGTGCTGTGCTCAGCGCCAGGCTGAGCGAGCAGGGTTGCAGGGCTTAGTAGCCGCCGCGACCGCCGCCGCCACCACCACCACCGTAGCCGCCACCGCCGGAGCGATCGCCACCACCGTAGCCGCCACCACCGCCACCGCCACCGCCGTAACCACCGGTACGTGGAGGACGTGCCTCCATCGGACGGGCTTCGTTCACGGTGATGCTACGGCCGCCGAGCGACTGACCGTTCATGCCAGCGATTGCGGCTTGAGCTTCAGCATCGTTGCCCATTTCGACAAAGCCGAAACCTTTGGAGCGACCCGTGTCGCGTTCCATCATGACTTTGGCGCTGGTGACAGAGCCGTATTGACCGAAAGACTGTTGCAGATCTTCGTCACGCACCGTGTAAGGCAGGTTGCCGACGTAAAGTTTATTGCCCATGAGGACTCCTCAAAAATACATAAAACAAAAGCGATGGGGTCCCGAAAGCACAACAAACTCAAGAAGTACCGCCGTAGCGCGCGAAACTGACCGATCACCTAACTTGTGCAATTAATTTAAAACTGCACCCGCGGATTATGCGCTTTTAAGCCAATGGTGCGAATTTTTAACCAAAATGCAGTTTTTTGACTGATCGAGCCCTCAAACTCCCCGCATGCCCCACGCCGTCTCTCGCCTGCGCGCCGCCCGTTTGGCGCGCAGTTCCAAACCCTTTCTGGCCCGTGGCGGCTCGCGGCTACCGCACTGCGCCGGCTGCCGGCTGATCCCCAGCCACTGCCTGTGCGCCTTGCGCCCGGCCATCACCACACGTGCCGGGGTGTGCCTGATCATGTGCGACATCGAGCCGCTCAAGCCCAGCAACACCGGCTGGCTGATTGCCGATGTGGTGCCGGACACCTGGGCCTTTGGCTGGGCACGCACCGAGGTGGACCCGGCCCTGCTGGCCTTGCTGGCCGACCCGCAATGGCAGCCCTATCTGGTGTTTCCGGGCGAGTTTGTCGACGCCGGGCGGGTGGTGACGCAAGTGCAGCCCGTGGCGGTACCCGGGCAAAGCGTTAAACGCCCGCTGTTTGTGCTGCTCGACGCCACCTGGCCCGAGGCCCGCAAGATGTTTCGCAAGAGCCCTTACCTGGACCATTTGCCCGTGCTCAGCCTGGCGCCCGAGCAGATCTCGCGCTATCGGCTGCGCCGCTCCAGGCGCGATGACCACTTTTGCACCTCCGAGGTGGCTTCGCTGTGCATGGCGCTGGCCGACGAGCCGCTGGCGGCCCGTACGCTGGAGGCTTACCTGGAGGTGTTCAGCCACCATTACCTGCAGGCCCGGCAGCAGCAGCCGGTGGACCTGAGCGACGCCTTGCACCTGCGCTTGCGGGAGTTGGTCGCGCCGGCCGGCGGGCAAAGCGCACAATCGGGGCCATGACTTCCAGCAACACCCCGCCAGACGCGCTCACAGCCGCAGTTGATCCAAACCGCCAGCAAGAATTGAAAAAAATGGTGCTGTGCGAGGCCTGCGCCGGTATCCAGCGCAACTGGCGCCGCGCCCCCGGCCACCCGGAACTGGTGCAGGGCGCCCCGCACCACGCCAAACGCAGCCACGGCCTGGTCGCCATCACCCCCTACCGCTGCGACCGCTGCGGCACCGCCTGGGAATACGAAAACAACAAAGCCGACCAGCATGTGGGTTGGTCCGTGGTGGGGCGTTAGCCGGCATCGCCTGTGAAAGCTCCCCCCAGACTGCAATCCCTCGTTGAAGAGGGCCTGATCGACACGGTGGTTCGCCAGCTCATGAGCGGCAAGGAAGCCATGGTCTATGTGGTGCGCTGCGGCGACGAGACGCGCTGCGCCAAGATCTATAAGGAAGCCACCAACCGCAGCTTCCGGCAGGCGGTGGACTACACCGAAAACCGCAAGGTCAAGAACTCGCGCCAGGCCAGAGCCATGGCCAAAGGCAGCAAGTTCGGGCGGCAGGCGCAAGAAGCCGCCTGGCAAAGTGCCGAGGTGGATGCGCTGTATCGCTTGGCCGCGGCCGGTGTGCGCGTGCCGCAGCCCTACAACTTTCATGACGGCGTGCTGCTGATGGAACTGGTGACCGATGCCCACGGCGACGCCGCTCCGCGCCTGAACGACGTGGCCTTCACGCCGGCCCAGGCGCTGACGCACCATGCCACGCTGATTGGCGAGGTGGTGCGCATGCTGTGCGCGGGGGTGGTGCACGGCGACTTGTCGGAGTTCAATATTTTGCTGGCGCACACGCCGGGCGCCGAAGGGGAAGATGGCAGCGACGGCCCAGTCATCATCGACTTGCCGCAGGCGGTGGACGCGGCCGGCAACAACCACGCCCAGCGGATGCTGATGCGTGACGTGGCCAACCTGCGCGACTTTTTTGGTCAGTTCGCCCCCGAGCTGCTGGCCACCCAGTACGGCCCTGAGATGTGGAGCCTGTACCAGAGCGGCCTCTTGAGCAACGAGACACCGCTGACCGGCCACTACGAACGCGCCCATGCCGACGTGGACATGCAGGCCGTGCTGCGGGAGATTGACGACGCGCGCGCCGAAGACGCCGCGCGACGTCTGCGCATGGCCGCGGCCTAGATTTCCCGCTGTTCGCGCCGGACGGGTCTGCAAAAAGTCCGTTCACAATCCGTGTATTAAAGAAAGAACACGCACAGATGGCA
>JBIKHR010000340.1:0-3021 GCA_044362035.1 Polaromonas sp.
GAGCACTTCGCCGACCTGCAAACCGCCAACCAGCGCGACCTGCTGCGTGCAGCTTCGGCCGGCCTGAGCGGCCCCATGCTCGACCGCCTCAAGCTCAGCGCCGACGCGCTGGAGACCGTGGCCGTGGGCTGCGAGCAGCTCGCCGTCATGCCCGATGTGATCGGCGAGATCATCGGCATGAAGCAGCAGCCCAGCGGCATCCGCGTCGGCCAGATGCGCGTGCCGATTGGCGTGTTCGGCATGATTTACGAGAGCCGGCCCAACGTCACCATTGAAGCCGCCTCGCTGGCCATCAAGAGCGGCAACGCCTGCATCTTGCGCGGCGGCTCGGAAGCGATTGAGTCCAACAAAGCGCTGGCCGCACTGGTGCAGCAGGCGCTGCTGGCTGCGGGTCTGCCGTCCAATGCGGTGCAACTGGTGCCCAGCACCGACCGCGAAGCCGTCGGCATGCTGATCACCATGCCGCAGTTTGTCGACGTCATCATTCCACGCGGCGGCAAGGGTTTGATTGAGCGCATCAGCCGCGACGCCAAAGTGCCGGTCATCAAACACCTGGACGGCAACTGCCATGTGTATGTCGATGACTCATGCGACATGGCCATGGCCGTCAAAGTGGCCGACAACGCCAAGACCCAGAAGTACAGCCCCTGCAACGCCGCCGAAGGGCTGCTGGTGGCGCGAGCGGCAGCCGCCGAATTTTTGCCCGCGATCGGCACCATTTACGCCGCCAAAGGCGTCGAGATGCGCTGCGACCCCGAAGCGCTGGCCCTGCTGCAAGTCAGCCTGCCCGGCGCTCAGCTTAAAGCCGCCACCGAGCAGGACTGGTACGAGGAATACCTGGCGCCCATCATCCACATCAAGGTGGTGGCCGGTGTTGATGAAGCGATTGCCCACATCAACCGCTACTCCAGCCACCACACCGACGCCATCATCACGCGCGACCACGGCCACGCGCAGCGCTTCCTGCGCGAGGTCGATTCAGCCAGCGTGATGGTCAACACCAGCACGCGCTTTGCCGACGGCTTCGAGTTCGGCCTGGGCGCAGAGATCGGCATCAGCACCGACAAATTCCACGCCCGCGGGCCGGTCGGCATTGAAGGGCTGACGTCGCTCAAGTACGTGGTGCTGGGTGAAGGTGAAGTGCGGGGTTGAAGCTCATAAAGCTATTGCAAGCGGGACAGACGACCCCATCTGAAGTCAAGACCGGTAAACGGTTTCGTACTGAGAACAACATTTGACCTGAAAGTGGCTGCATGGTTCCCCATCTCATCACCGCACTGAACGGCCCGATCAACGAGTTGGAGCAGCGCATTCTGGACTCCACGCCGGCCATTGAGCGCTGGTTTCGCCTGGAGTGGATGGAGCACACGCCGCCCTTCTACACCTCAGTCGATGTGCGTAACGCCGGCTTCAAGCTCGCCCCGGTAGACACCAACCTGTTTCCCGGCGGCTGGAACAACCTGACGCCCGAGATGCTGCCTTTGGCGGTGCAGGCGGCGATGGCGGCGATTGAAAAGATCTGCCCCGAAGCGCGCAACCTGCTGGTGGTGCCCGAGAACCACACGCGCAACACCTTTTACCTGTCGAACCTGCTGCAGCTCAAGCGCATCTTTCACCAGGCCGGGCTGAACGTGCGCTTTGGCTCGCTCAACCCCGAGATCAAGGAGCCGACCACCTTTGACGTGCCCAACGGCGAGACCATCACCATCGAGCCGCTGATCCGCACCGACAGGCGCCTCGGGCTCAAGGACTTCGACCCTTGCACGATTTTGCTGAACAACGACTTGTCGGCTGGCATTCCCGGCATGCTTGAAGACCTGCACGAGCAGTTCTTGCTGCCGCCGCTGCACGCAGGCTGGTCGGTGCGCCGCAAGTCGCGCCACTTTCAGGCTTATGAAGAAGTGGCCAAGCGCTTCGGCAAGCTGCTGGGGATGGATCCGTGGCTGATCAACCCCATGTACAGCACCTGCGGTGAGGTGGACTTTGCCGAGGGCGTGGGCATGGACTGCCTGCGCACCAACGTCGATGCCCTGCTCACCAAGATCCGCCGCAAGTACAAGGAATACGGCATCAACGAAAAGCCCTTTGTGGTGGTCAAGCCCGACAACGGCACCTACGGCATGGGCATCATGACGGTGCGCGACGTCAAGGACCTGGAAGAGCTGAACCGCAAGACCAAGAACAAGATGAGCACCACCAAGGGCGGCCAGGCGCTGACCGAAGTGATCATCCAGGAAGGCGTTTTGACCAACGAGCGCGTCAACGATGCTGTGGCCGAACCGGTGGTCTACATGATGGACCGCTACGTGGTGGGCGGCTTTTACCGTATCCATGCCGAGCGCGGCGTGGACGAGAACCTGAACGCGCCGGGCGCCAGCTTTGTGCCGCTGGCCTTTGCCGACAGCGGCCGCCTGCCGCAGCCCGGCCAGAAGCCCGGCTCCAGCAGCCCCAACCGCTTTTACATGTACGGCGTGATCGGCCGCCTGGCCATGCTGGCTGCCAGCTACGAGCTCGAAGCCACCAACCCGGATGCCGAGGTCTACGACTGATCCCTTTTTGGCAACGGTCCCCAGCCTTGGCCGGGTAAAAAGTGAAGCCGCTCAAGCGTGAGTTGCTGCATTGCAACAAAACCTGTCTTTTTAGGGTCGGGGGGTCAGAGAGTGTCTTGCGCCCCGGCGGCCAAAGCGCAAAATAGCCAACCCAATACAACCATTCCCCCGGCCTGATCTGCACCCTGACAGTGCATCCGGTCATCACGGGGAATTTTTTGTGACAAGCTCAAAATCCTCCCTCACGGCGCTGACCCTCGGTGCCATCGGTGTCGTCTACGGCGACATCGGCACCAGCGTACTGTATGCCGTCAAGGAGGTCTTTGGCTCCGGGCATGTGGCATTTGTCCCGGCCAATGTCTACGGCATCTTGTCCATCTTCTTCTGGACGCTGACCGTCATCGTCTCGCTCAAGTACGTGGTGCTGGTGCTGCGCGCCGACAACAACGGCGAGGGTGGCCTGGTGGCCATG
>JBIKHR010000341.1:0-3017 GCA_044362035.1 Polaromonas sp.
ACGCATGAGCAATTTGATCGATATCCAAAGCCAAATCGAAAAACTACAAAAGCAGGCCAGCGACATCAAGACGCGAGAGTTTGACAAGACGGTGCAGGACATACTCGCAAAAATGCACGCCTTTGGTATCACGGTCAAAGACTTGCAGCCCGGCAAACGCCGGAGTACCAAGGGCAAGCCAGCCGCCAAATCGACCAAAGCCGCAGGGGGCAAGCGCAAGGCATCTGCCGGCAAAAGCGGTCAGGTTGTCGCCGCCAAATACCGCGGTCCCAACGGTGAAACCTGGAGCGGCCGGGGTCTGGCTCCCCGCTGGCTCGCCAGTTTGATCGCCACAGGCAAAACCAAAGAAGATTTCGCGATCAAGGCCCAGTGATCTGATCACGGGGATGGATTGGCACGTGCGGCACAATTGCGGCTGCACGCAACAACCCATCGCAGCCCATGACCGAACCCGATCTCTCCCACATTGGCCCGCGCGACAAGGCCGAAATCCTTGCGCAGGCGCTGCCTTACATCCGCAAGTTTCACGGCAAGACGCTGGTCATTAAGTACGGCGGCAACGCCATGACCGACCCGGCCTTGCAGGCGGATTTTGCCGAAGATGTGGTGCTGCTCAAGCTGGTCGGCATGAACCCGGTGGTGGTGCACGGCGGTGGGCCGCAGATTGAAACGGCGCTCAACCGTCTGGGCAAAAAGGGCGAGTTCATTCAGGGCATGCGCGTCACCGACGAAGAAACCATGGAAGTGGTCGAGTGGGTGCTGGCCGGCCAAGTGCAGCAAGACATCGTGGGCCTGATCAACCAGGCCGGTGGCAAGGCGGTGGGCCTGACAGGCCGCGATGGCGGCATGATCCGCGCGCAAAAACTCAAGATGAACGATCGCGATGACCCGAGCAAAGAGCACGACATCGGGCTGGTGGGCGACATCCTTTCCATCGACCCCAGCGTCGTCAAGGCGTTGCAGGACGACCAGTTCATTCCCGTCATCAGCCCGATCGGCTTTGGCGAGAACAACGAGAGCTACAACATCAACGCAGACGTGGTGGCTGGCAAACTGGCCACCGTGCTCAAGGCCGAAAAGCTGGTGCTGCTGACCAACACACCGGGCGTGCTCGACAAGGCCGGCAAGCTGTTGACCAACCTGTCTGCGCGTGAGATCGACGAGTTGTTTGCCGATGGCACCATCTCCGGCGGTATGCTGCCCAAGATCGAAGGCGCGCTGGACGCCGCCAAGAGCGGCGTCAACGCCGTGCACATCATTGATGGCCGCGTGCCGCATGCCATGCTGCTGGAGATCCTGACTGATCAGGCCTACGGCACCATGATCCGTTCGCATTGAAACGCATGGCTGACACGCCTAACGACCCCGAAGCCAAGGCAGTGGCCGCTGATGCCGCTGAAGCCGCGCCGCGCAAGCGCCCGAAGCCCGGCGAGCGGCGCGTGCAGATCTTGCAGGCCCTGGCCGGCATGCTTGAGCAGCCCGGTGCCGAACGCGTCACCACCTCGGCGCTGGCCGCGCGCCTGGGCGTGAGCGAGGCGGCGCTGTACCGCCACTTCGCCAGCAAGGCGCAAATGTTTGAAGGCCTGATCGAGTTCATTGAGCAGTCCGTCTTTACCCTGGTCAACCAGATCGTCGAGCGCGAAGCGGTGCATGCTGTTCGTCTGCGCAAGCTGGTCACGCTGGTACTGCAGTTCGCCGAGAAAAACCCGGGCATGACCCGCGTGATGGCGGGCGATGCCCTGGTGTTTGAAAACGAGCGTCTGCAAGAGCGCATGAACCAGTTCTTTGACAAGCTCGAAGCCAGCCTCAAACAAACCCTGCGCGAAGCCGCCGCCAGCACCAGCGCTGCCACGCCCACCGTAGACGCCCAGGTGCGCGCCTCCGTTATCACCGCCTTCATGCTGGGCCGCCTGCAACGCTTCTCCCGCTCCGGCTTCAAGCGCCTGCCCACAGAACACCTGGAAGCCAGCCTGGCGGCCGTGCTGGGCTGATTGGCTGCAGGAAGATGGATCCCCGCGTGCGCGAGGATGAGGGGTTGACTGTGTCATTCCTGCGAAGGCAGTAACCCATCATCTTTACCAGTTACACAGCGTCCCATCGACGGCCAGTCGGTTGACGGGCAAGTAGGCGCGTTTGTAGGGATATTTGGCGGCCAGTTTTTCATCGATCTCTACGCCGTGGCCCGGGGTTTCGCCGCAGTGCATGAGGCCTTGTTTAAAGGTGTAGGCGTGCGGGAAAACGGCGTCAGTTTCTGCGTTGTGCGGCATGTGTTCCTGTATGCCGAAGTTGGGTACCCAGGTGTCGAAGTGCAGCGCGGCACCCATGCAGATGGGGGACAGGTCGGTGGCGCCGTGGCAGCCGGTGCGCACTTGGTGCATGGCGGCAAAGTCGGCGATGCGGCGCAGGTGGGTGATGCCGCCTGCGTGCACAACGGTGGCGCGTATGTAGTCGATGAGCTGGTTCTGGATCAGGTCTTTGCAGTCCCACAGACTATTGAAAATTTCGCCCACGGCCAGCGGCGTGGTGGTGTGCTGGCGGATCAGGCGGAAAGCTTCCTGGTTTTCGGCCGGCGTGGCGTCCTCTATCCAGAACAGGTGGTAGGGCTCAAGTGACTTGCCCAGCCGTGCGGCTTCGATCGGTGTCAGGCGGTGGTGCACGTCGTGCAACAAGTGCGTGTCGGGGCCGACGGCCTGGCGCACCGCGTCAAACAGTTTGGGTGTGTGCAGCAGGTATTTCTCACTGCTCCAGTCGTGCTCGCTGGGCAGGTCGCCGTCTGCGGGTTCGTAAAAGCGCGTGCCCTTGGCCACGCCATAAACCTTGTCGAGACCGGGCACGCCGCTTTGCGCGCGTATGGCCAGGTAGCCCATTTCCTTGTGGCGCAGCACTTCGTCCACCGTGTGCGCGATGTCGCTGCCATTGGCGTGGCCGTAGACCATGACGCCGCTGCGGCTGCGCCCGCCCAGCAACTGGTACAGCGGCATGTTGGCGGCCTTGGCCTTGATGTCCCACAGCGCCGT
>JBIKHR010000342.1:0-3011 GCA_044362035.1 Polaromonas sp.
TGTGCGAGGTGCTGGGTCGCCGGCAGGTCGAGATCGGGCTGGTGCCGCTGGGCGCCATGGGCATGACGCTGTTCACGGTCGATCTTTATTTCGCCTCGCGTGGCTTGCCGCCGTCCGCGCTGATGGACATGGCGGCGTTTGTGCAGCAGCCGGCGCATTGGCGCGTCATGGCCGACCTGGGTCTGCTGAGCCTGTCGGCTGGGCTTTACAGCGTGCCCATGTACGCACTGATTCAGTTGCGCAGCGCGCCTTCGCACCGCGCCCGCATCATCGCCGCAAACAACATTCTCAACGCACTCTTCATGATCATCAGCGCGCTGCTGGCCGGTGCCTTGCTGGCGGCAGGCCTGAGCATTGCGCAGGTGTTCTTGTGCGTGGGCCTGGCCAACGCGCTGGTCACCGCGTATGTGTTTGTCACGCAGCCTGAGTACTGGCAGCGCATGAAGCTGCTGCTGGGGCCGGCGATGCGGGTGCCCGGGCGGCATTGAAGCCCGCGCTTTGGCTGGTGCATGACGCTGGCGGCGCCCTATACTTCCGAAATGAACGAACCAGTACATTCGGTATCAAAACGCTCAACGCAGACGTCGCGCACGCCCACGCGCACCAACGACCCGGCGCGCACCATGGCCGGCATTCTGGAAGTGGCCACGGCCGAGTTCGCCAGCAAGGGCCTGAGCGGTGCGCGCATCGACGAGATTGCGGCCGCCACCCGCACCAGCAAGCGCATGATCTATTACTACTTCGGCAGCAAGGAAGGCCTGTACCTGGCCGTGCTGGAGGAGTCGTACCGGCGCATGCGCAGCATCGAGGCCGAACTGCAATTGGGCGACTTGCCCCCCGAAGCCGCCCTGCGCCGTCTGGTTGAATTCACCTTCGATCACCACTTCGGCAACCAGGACTACATCCGCCTGGTCATGTCTGAAAACATGCAGCGGGGCGAGTACCTGGCGCAAAGCAAGATCATCCAGGAACTCAATGTCACGGCCATCGAGGCGATCCGCCAGTTGTATGACCGCGGCGTGGCTGAGGGCCTGTTTCGCACCGGCCTGGACGCCATCGATATTCACGCATCGATTTCAGCGCTGACGTTTTTCAACGTCTCCAACCAGCACACCTTCGGCCTGATCTTCAAGCACGACCCGGCCGCAGAAGCCGCCCGCGCCCTGCGGCGCAGCAACATCGTCGAGATGATCGTGCGCTTCGTTAAACGCTGAACACCGGCCACCCAAGCCATGAACAACAAAAACGTTATTTGCGTAGGCGCCGCCTGCTGGGACACGGTTTTTCAGGTGGAGCAGATTCCGGCTGCGGGTGTCAAGGCGCTGGCGCTGCATGCGGTGCAGCGGGCCGCCGGCATGGCTGTCAATGCCGCCGTGGCTTTGTCCCGTTTGGGCGCGAGTGTTCACATGTGGACACGCATCGGCGACGACGAAACCGGCCGGCTGTTCATGCAGGAAATGCAGCGCGAACGGATCAACGCCGACGGCGTGCGTGTGCTGGCGGGCGTGCAGACGTCCTTCTCTTCGATTCTGGTGGACCTGCAGGGCGAGCGCACCCTGGTGCCGTTTTTTGACGCCAAGATCCCGCCGGATGCGTCCTGGTTGCCGCTGGACAAAGTGGCTGGCGCGGGCGCTGTGCTGGCAGACATGCGATGGCTCGAGGGCGCGGTCGCAGCGCTGAGGCAGGCGCGCCACTGCGGTGTGCCCGGCATTTTGGATGCGGACACGGCGCCGGCGCAGGACCTGAACGACATGATTCCCCTGGCCTCGCATGTGCTGTTTTCAGCGTCCGCGCTGAACATCGTGCGGCCCGGCATGGCGCCCGAGGCGGCCCTGCGTGACGTGGCCGCCCACAACCCGGCCGATGTGGTGGGCGTCACGCTGGGGCCAGAGGGCGCCTTGCTGTGGACGCGCGAATCGGGCCGCGTGCTGCATGTGCCGGCGCCCCGCATCCAAGCCGTGGACACGCTGGGCGCTGGCGATGTCTGGCATGGCGCTTTTGCCTGGGGACTGGTCAGGGGTTTGCCCATGCCTGAAATTGTGCAGTGGGCCAACCTGGCGGCGGCCATGAAGTGCGAGGTCTTCGGCGGCGTCACCGGCACGCCGACCTGGGCGCAATTGCAAGCGCGGGCTGCCAGTGAGGCGGAAACCCCCAAGGGTTTCCACGGATTATTTAAAAACTAACTAGTTTGTACATTACAAGCTGCATTCAAAGTCAGGAAGTCCCCATGGTCGAGAAACTCATTGCAAGGTACTGCCGGATGCTGTCCTGGCTGATGGCGGCCAGCCTGGCGGTGATGGTCGTGCTGGTCTTCACGAATGTGGTGCTGCGCTACGCCCTGAACTCGGGCATTGCGGTGTCGGAAGAGTTGTCGCGTTGGCTCTTTGTCTGGCTGACCTTTCTGGGCGGCATCGTCGCCCTGCATGAGCGAGCACATTTGGGCACCGACATTCTGGTGTCGCGTCTGTCAGTGAGGGGCAAAAAATTCTGTCTGGGCCTGGGTCACCTGCTGATGCTCTTTGTGTGCTGGCTCTTGTTCAAGGGTTCGCTGGACCAGGTCAAGATCAACTGGGATGCCACCAGCGCGGCCATGGAAGTGTCCATGGGTATTTTTTATGCGTGCGGCCTGGTGTTTTCCGTCTCGGGCGCAGTGATTTTGCTGGCTGACTTCTGGCGGCTGATCACCGGGCAAATGCGCAACGATCAGTTGGTGGGCATCCGCGAAAGCGAAGACCAGCCGCAAGGAACACCATGACCATTGCCATTTTTCTGGGTTCCTTGCTGGGCGCCATGGCGCTGGGCATTCCGATTGCTTTTTCTCTGCTCTTGTGTGGTGCCGCTTTGATGTGGCACATGAGCATGTTCGACCCGCAGATCCTGGCGCAAAACGTCATCAATGGCGCGGACAGTTTTCCGCTGCTGGCGGTGCCGTTTTTCATGCTCGCCGGTGAGGTGATGAACGCCGGCGGCCTGTCGCGGCGCATTGTCAATTTCGCGCTCACGCTGGTGGG
>JBIKHR010000343.1:0-3000 GCA_044362035.1 Polaromonas sp.
ATCGACCCGCTGCTCGCCGGTAGCGTGGCCTTTGCGCCCACCGAACTGCTGTGCCCCGGCCTCAAACGCCTGCTCGACGTGCGACGGCTGGTTGGACTGCGCAACCCGGGGCACAGCCTGGTCAAGCTCATGAACCCCTGCCTGGGGCAGGCGCTGGTGGTGAGCAGTTACACCCACCCCGAATACGCCATCTCGATGGCGCAGACGATAGAGTTGATGCAAGCCAATGCCTTGCTACTGCGCGGCACCGAAGGCGAAGTGGTCGCTGACGCGCGTCGCATGCCGCCCATGGATGGTTTTCTGCAGGGCAAGCGCATGGTGCTGGAAACCGCCCAGACCGGTACGCTGGCCAGCCTGCCCGACTTGCCCAAAGCGATTGATGCAGCCACCACGGCGGCTTACATTGAAGCGGTGATGGCCGGCCGTCAAGCCGTGCCAACGCCGATTGCGCGGCAGGTGGAGCACATCTTGCAACTGACGAAAAATATGACTTCAGCACCATGAACAAACCCGGCCACTCCACTCCAAACGCCCGCGGACAGTGCACGCTGGTCGGTGCCGGCCCGGGCGACCCGGAACTGCTCACGCTCAAAGCGCTCAAGGCCATCCAGACCGCCACCGTGCTGCTGGTCGATGACCTGGTGAGCGACGAGATCGTTGCGTTTGCCCCTTCGGAGGCGCGCATTGTCTACGTAGGCAAGCGCGGCGGCTGCAAGTCCACGCCGCAAGACTTCATCCAAAAACTCATGATCATGGCCGCGCGCGATGGGGAGAACGTGGTCCGGCTCAAAGGTGGCGACCCTTTCATCTTTGGCCGTGGCGGCGAAGAGCGCGAACATCTGGAAGCCGCAGGCATCAAGGTCACGGTCATCAATGGCATCACCGCCGGCTTGGCCGCTGTGACCAGCCTGGGCGTGCCGCTGACGCACCGCGAGCACGCGCACGGCGTGGTGTTTGTCACCGGCCACGCCAAGCCGGGCGATGCCGGCACCGACTGGCGCGCCTTGGCCGCCACCGCGCACAGCGCCCGGCTGACCCTGGTGATTTACATGGGCATGAGCGGCGCACGCCGCATACAAGACGAGTTGCTTTGCGGCCTGCCCGCCAGCACACCGGTGGCGGTGATTCAAAACGCCTCGCTGCCCACGCAGCGGCACATCAGCAGCACGCTGGGCGTGTTGGCCAACGCCATCGAGCTCCACCACATGGCCAGCCCTTCGGTCATCGTGGTCGGCGACGTGGTGGGTAGCCTGGCCCTGGCGGCCGCGCATCCCCAAGCCGCAGCAGCCTGACGCGGTGCCCGGCCTCGCGCCGGCTTCAATACACTTCCCGCATGCATTCATTTGACGTGGTGGTGATCGGTGCCGGCGCTGCCGGCCTTTTTTGTGCGGGCGTGGCTGGCCAGTTGGGTCTGCGCGTGCTGGTGTTGGACCACAGTGGGAAAGTCGCCGAAAAAATCCGGATCTCGGGCGGCGGCCGCTGCAATTTCACCAACACCGGCACCACGCCGGCGCAGTTTCTCAGCGACAACCCGCATTTTTGCCGCTCTGCCCTGTCGCGCTACACGCCGCAAGACTTCATCGCACTGCTGCAAAAACACCAGGTTCCTTTTCACGAAAAGCACAAAGGTCAGCTGTTTTGCGACCGCTCGGCAGACGACATCATCCAGATGCTGCTGGCCGAGTGCGCGGCCGGGGGTGTCGAACGCTGGCAGCCCTGCCGCGTCAAGAGCCTGCAGCCAGCACCGGCCGGAGGCTATGAGATCGACAGCGACCGCGGACCGATTTCCGCGGCGCAGGTGGTGGTGGCCACCGGCGGGCTGTCCATTCCAAAGATCGGCGCAACCGATTTTGGCTACCGCATCGCCAAGCAGTTCGGCCTGCGCCTGGTCGAGCCACGCGCGGCGTTGGTGCCGCTGACTTTTGACGGCCACGATTGGGCGCCCTATGCACAACTGGCCGGCCTGGCCTTGCCGGTGCAGATCGAAACCGGCGCGGCGGATGCCAGCCCCAAGCAACGCAAAAAAGCCGTGGTTTTCACCGAAGACCTGCTGTTCACCCACCGCGGCCTGAGTGGGCCGGCGGTGCTGCAAATCTCCAGCTTCTGGCGCGAAGGCGAACCCGTGCGCATCAACCTGGCCCCGGGCACCGACCTGGGCAACACGCTTTTGCAAGCCAAAAATCAGTCGCGCAAGTTGATTGCCAACGAGCTGGCCGCGTTGGTGCCAGCCCGACTCGCCGATGCCTGGGTCGGCAGCGACCCGGCGCTGCAACGCGCCATCAGCGACGCGCCCGACAAGGCGCTGCAAAATCTGGCCGCCAGGCTGGCCGACTGGCAAATGGTGCCCACCGGCACTGAGGGCTACGCCAAAGCCGAGGTCACCATCGGCGGCGTGGACACGCGCGAGTTGTCGTCCCAGACCATGGAGTCCCGGCAAGCGGGCCTGTATTTCATTGGCGAAGTGGTCGATGTGACGGGCTGGCTGGGCGGCTACAACTTTCAGTGGGCCTGGGCCTCTGGCTTTGCCTGCGCGCAGGCTATGGCGCTCAAAAAAACGGCCCATGCAGCCTTGGCAGAGCCCTGAAAGCCGGAAAACCCGCTTTCTCTGGCTATAATCCAAGGCTTTGCTAGCAAACCCGCGCCTGACCTGATCCTGATCAGATCAATTGAAGGCGCATCCTTTTGGATCAATTCATCAATGACCACTATCCGTGTAAAAGACAACGAGCCGTTTGACGTCGCACTGCGTCGCTTCAAGCGCACCATCGAAAAACTCGGTCTGCTGACCGACTTGCGCGCACGCGAGTTCTACGAAAAGCCAACGGCTGAGCGCAAGCGCAAGAAGGCTGCTGCCGTCAAGCGCAACTACAAGCGCATTCGCGCCATGCAGTTGCCCAAGAAACTGTACTGATCGCCAGCCGATCGGTTCAGCCTTCACCGGCATGCACCCAAGCCCGCTAGAGGACGCTCAAGCGGGCTTTTTCAATGGCTCACGCCAAA
>JBIKHR010000088.1:0-9874 GCA_044362035.1 Polaromonas sp.
TCAGGCAGCCTTGATGTTGCGCTACGGAACGGGCGTCAAAGCCCTTGCGCCGGTTGCCAGCGGTCCTGCCAAAAAAAGCAGAAAGCACAAGGACGCCTGAGTCATGGACCTGATTGTCTGGCGCCATGCGGACGCAGAAGATGCCAACAGCCCCGAGGCCGACATGGCACGCTGCCTGAGCGCCCGCGGCATCCGGCAAGCCACCCGCATGGCCCAATGGCTGGACCGCAAGCTGCCGGACAACGCCAGTGTGCTGGTCAGCCCGGCCATGCGCTGCGAGCAGACGGTGGTGCCGCTGGGGCGCAAATACAAGATATGCCCCGAACTCGCGCCAGGGGCAACACCCGACGACCTGCTCAAGCTGGTGCAATGGCCAGTCAACAAGTCGCCGGTGGTGGTGGTCGGGCATCAGCCCACGCTGGGGCAGACGGTGAACCGCCTGCTCGGTCTGGACGGCCTGGATATCAGCTTGCGAAAAGGTTCGCTCTGGTGGCTTCGCAGCCGGGAGCGTGACGGCAAAATTCAAACCATCGTGGTCACGGTGCAGTCACCGGACCTGCTCTAAAAAACTCGCCAGAGCGAAAACCTCAGGCTGTGGCTGCAGGCCGGCCCGTCTTGATGGTTGGTACAGCGGCCAGCGCGGCCAAAAATGCGGCGTCGGGCATGGCCGCCAGCGCCTTGATGCCAGCGCGCAGCAATTCACTTTTCTTGGCAGCACGTGCCAGCTTGCCGGCGCGTTCCTTGAGCGCATCGAGCACCACATATTCAGGTTTTGGAATAGTGAAGCTGTCGCGGATCAGTTTGGTTTTTTTTACTTTTTCAAGCTTGACAGGTTTGTTGACGATGGCTTGAGCAGTCTTTGCAGGCGCAGCGGCTTTGGGACTGACCTTGGTTTTGAGCGTTGCTTGAGCGGCCTTCAGTGGCGCCGTTGCAGCTTTGGGGGCAGGGCGCTTAGAGGTGACAGCCTTTTTGACAGCGCTCGTCTTGCGGGGGCTGCGCTTTGGTGCGGCAGTCGTAGCAGCCTTGCGAGCGGCTTGGGTTGTCTTGGTGCTGGTGGCCATGAGTTACTCCTTGGTAAATTGTTAAAACTGAGAAACAGTTTATACAGTTTACACCGTTGGGGTTGGGCCTGGCAAATGGGCCGTTCAGAGTTCCTGGATAGTCATGGAGCAGGGGGTTTTTTGCCAGGCCAGGGTTTCCTCGCGCAGCAGGTAGGCTGACTGGGGAAAGGCGTCTGCCCAGCCGGTGCGCAAGCTCAGGCAAAAACCGTCTTCGTTGCGCTGCAGCGTCAGGCCGTTGAGGTCGGGGTTGCGTCGGGCGTGGCAAAAAATAACCGCCAGGCGTAGAGCCATCAGCTGTTGCACAAACAGCAGATCGCTGAAGTCGGCATTGAGCTTTCGCAGCTTGCCACGGTGGCCCAGCACCAGCAGACTCAGTCGGTGCAGCTCAGGAACGGCGAAGCCAGGCGCGTCTGCGTTGTCCAGAATGTAGGCGCCATGCTTGTGCGGGTCGTTGTGCGATATCTGGCTGCCAATCTCGTGCAACTGGGCCGCCCAGTCGAGCTTTTGTTGAAAGCGCGCCAGTTCATCGGGCGTGCCCTTGTGCGTCATGCCCAAAAAGTGACGCGCAGTACGGCTCACTCGCTCTGCGTGCAATTGGTCCACATCAAATTTGCGGGTCAGGTCCTGGACCGTGCGCGTGCGCAAGTCGGTCAGCGGGGCTTCCCGGTCCAGCAGGTCGTAGAGCGCGCCGTGCCTCAGGGCACCGCGGGCAACATGCATGGTGTCGATGTCCAGCAAATCAAACACTGCGCGCAGCACGCTGACGCCGCCGCCAATCACCGGCCTGCGGTCATCTTTGAGGGCTTCGATTTTCAGCTTGTCAGCGCTTTGGGCTTTGAGCAGCCGGTCCAGCAGCCAGTCCAGCCCGGCGCGCGTGACCACGCCCGGCGGCCAGCCGCCCGCGCTCAGCACGTCACTCACAGCACCAACCGTGCCGGAAGAGCCGTAGGCCGTGTCCCAGTGCTTGCGCTCGAAGGCCTGCATGGCTTCTTCCAGCACCGCTTTGGCAGCGATCTCTGCGGCGTTGAATGCGCGGGAAGTGAACTGACCTTCAGGAAAATATTTCATGGACCAACCCACGCTGCCCACCCGCAGGGATTCCATGGTCTTGGCCTGAAGCTGACAGCCCAGAATCATCTCTGTGGAGCGCCCGCCAATATCGACCACCAACCGGCGTTCGGGCGATTGCGGCAGCAGCCGCGCCACCCCTTGGTAAATCAGTCGGGCTTCTTCGCGGCCGGCAATCACGTCAATCGGAAAGCCCAGCAGCTCATGAGCGCGGGTGAGAAACACCTCACGGTTTCTGGCCTCACGCATGGTTTGCGTGGCCACTGCGCGCACCTGGTTTTTTTTGAAGCCGGCGAGTCGCTCGCCAAAGCGCGCCAGACAATCCCAGCCGCGCTGCATGGCTTGCGGCATGAGGTTGCGGTCGGCGTCCAGACCGTTTCCCTGCCGGACGGTTTCTTTGAGATATTCGGTGGGGCGGATCAGGCCGTTGTCGAAGAGACCAATTTCAAGTCGAAAACTGTTGGAGCCTAAGTCCACAGCCGCTAGTCGGGTTCCGTTTTGCATAAGTTCAGTTTGATTTTTGGGGCCAGCATATCATCCGCTGCTTCGTTAAATGCTCACACTGAGCAGCCCAGAACCGCCAGGCCATGGCAAGCAGATCCAGTGGCCACAAAGCCATGCCAGACGGTGTGTGCGTATTTCACCCGGGCGTCCAGTACAAAAAATACAACGCCAACGGTGTAAGCCAAACCCCCGCTGACAAGCAGCACTAAAACGCTCTGAGAAACATGCTGAACCACCGGCACGGCCGCCATCAGGACCAGCCAGCCCATCAGCAGGTAAAGCCCGGTAGACAGCCAGGGGGTAGAGAGCTTGTTGCTGATTTTCAGCGCTGCGCCGGTCAGCGCCATTGTCCAGACCATTGCCAGCGTGAGCCAGTCGATGGACCCGCTCAGGTGGGCCAGCGCAAAAGGGGTATAGCTGCCGGCAATGAAAAAATAAATCGCGCCGTGGTCCAGCTTGAGGAAGATGTTTTTGCCGCGTCCCTCGGGCAGTGCGTGGTAGACCGTCGAGGTGAGGTACAGCAGCACCATCGTCAATCCAAACACCAGCGCACCGGCCAGACCTGCATTGCCGGCATAACGAGAGGCATCCAGCAAAAAGGGCAGCGCCGCCAGGGCCACCAGCAAGGCGGCGCCATGGCTCAGGCTGTTGGCAAATTCTTCAGGCAGGCTTTGCGTGCGTGGGCTCATGCTTCGGCGCGAACCACCGGCAGGGCCAGTGTCACCAGCCAGCAGACGGTCAGCATCAGGGCCGAACCGATCAGCGACCACAGCAGCCCTCCCCACTGGTACAGCAAGCCCGACAGTAGCGTACCGCCAAAGCGGCCTAAGGCGTTGGCGGCGTAATAAAACCCGACGTCTTCGGCGGCTTTTTCACTACCGGCATATGCCAGAATCAAATAAGAGTGCACTGACGAATTGACGGCAAAGGCCACGCCAAACAGCACCAGCCCGCCGACCACCACCCACTGAAGATGCGGCGCCTGCAGGCCGACCGCCACGGCTAAGGCGATGGTGACCCCCGCCAGTCCCGCCGACCACCAGCGCGCGGCCGGCACTTCGCTGCTCAGTCCGTCGGAGCTGCGCCGCACGATGTAGGGCGCCATCGCCTGTACCAGGCCGTAGCCAATGGTCCACAGTGCCAGAAAGCCGCCCACCATGGTGAAGGTCCAGCCCGAGGCATACAAAAACACCGGCACGCCCACGACAAACCAGACATCGCGCGCGCCAAACAGCACCACGCGGGCCAGCGCCAGCAGGTTAATGCCGCGGTTCTTGGCAAACAATTCACGGGCCGAGCTGGACGCTTTGCGTTTGCCCATCAGGCGCGGTACAAAGGCCAGCACACAGGCCAGCACGCCGCCCAGCAAAGCGGCCATGGTCCACAGCGCCAGACCAAAGCCCAGCTGGTCCAGCAGCAGGCCACCCATGAAAAAGCCGACGCCTTTCATGGCGTTTTTGCTACCGGTGAACCAAGCCACCCACTTGAAGAGTTGGCCGGAGCCCTGGCTTTGCGCCCGGTCTGCCGTGATCTTGATGGCCGATTTGCTGGCGGTCTTGGTCAGGTCTTTGGCCACCCCGCAAATGCCTTGCGCCACCACCACCCAGGCCACCGACATGGCCGCCGTCCAGCCGGGTTGCAACAGGGACAGCAACACAAAGCCGACGATCTGCAAACTCATGCCGACGGCGAGCATGCTAGCGATGCCGTAGCGCGTGGCCAGCCAGCCGCCAATCAAATTGGCCAGCACCCCGGCGGCCTCGTACAGTAAAAACAGCAGCGCCAACGTGAAAGATGAATACCCCAGCCGGTAAAAGTGCATCAGCACCATCATGCGCAACGCGCCATCGGTCAGTGTGAAACCCCAATAGGCGGCCGTGACGATGGCGTAGTCGCGAACAGCGGCCTTGCGCTCGGCAAGGTCTGCCATCAAAGTGTCGGTCATGCGCTTCAGACTCCCGCGCTTTGCATGTGGCAGGCCAGGTCCACCATGCGGCAGGCGTAGCCCATTTCGTTGTCATACCAGGCATAGACCTTGAGCAGCGTGCCGTCCGTCACCATGGTGGAGAGGGCGTCAATGATGGAGCTGCGCGTGTCACCTGCATAGTCGGCGCTGACCAGCGGGCGCTCTTCATAGCCCAAAATGCCGGCCAGCGGACCGCGGGCAGCTTCTGCAAACAAGGCGTTGACTTCTTCGGACGTGGTGGCGCGTTGCAGCTCAAAAACGCAGTCGGTCAACGAAGCATTGAGTACCGGCGCACGCACTGCATGGCCGTTGAGTTTGCCTTTGAGCTCAGGGTAAATCAGGGCAATGGCGGTGGCGCTGCCGGTGGTGGTCGGCGCCAGGCTCATCATGGCGCTGCGGGCGCGGCGCAAGTCCTTGTGCGGCGCATCAACCACCAGGTTGGTGTTGGTCGGGTTGTGTATGGTGGTGATCTGGCCGTGCCGGATGCCCAGATTCTCCTGAATGACCTTCACCACCGGTGCCAGGCAGTTGGTGGTGCAGGACGCTGCGGTGACGATGCGGTCTGTCGCCGGGTTGTAGCGCTCGTGGTTCACGCCAACCACGATATTGAGAATGTTGCCCACCTTGACCGGCGCAGCCACGATCACGCGTTTAGCACCGCGGTCAAAGTGGCCTTGCAGGGTCTCGGGGGTGAGGAATTTGCCGGTGCATTCCAGCACCAGTTCCACCCCCATGTCGCCCCAGGGAATGTCGGCAGCCTGGCCATGGGCGGTGAATGACAGGGTTTGCTGGTTGAAGCGAATCGCGCTCTCGCCCTCGGCGGCGATGTCGGCGCGCCAAGGGCCCTGCACGCTGTCAAAAGCCAGCAAATGGGCGGTGGCTGCGGCACCTCCCTTGAGTTCATTGAGGTGAACCACCTCCAGCCGGTTGGCTTTGCGTGGGTCATCAGCCGGACGGTGCGCCGCACCCATGGCCGCCCGCAGTGCCAAACGACCAATACGGCCCATGCCGTTGATGCCAACTTTCATAGCGACTCCCGATTAATTTTTACCTGAATTTGAGTAAGGGTATTTTCGCCTCATCGCATGTCAGTTCCGTGACAAGGCGGCAGGGCCGGGGGGTGACATCACGCTGTCACATGGCTTCGTTTCAATCTGACGTGTGCCCTGGGTCCCAAGACCATCGGGCCGGTTTTAGCAAACTTATTTTTAATCCTCCGGAGCCTTTATGCCACATGATTTTGACGACGATATTTGCAACCAGTCGAACAACGAACACTTTCAGAATGTGCTGGAAAAAGCGATTGAAAATCCGTCACGCCGCCGCATGATTCAAGGCGGATTCGGACTGGCTGCCTTGTCAGCCATGGCCATGTTGCCTGGTTGCGCCAGCGTGGGGATGACATCTGCATCCGGCAAATCTGCTGCGCTGGGCTTTGCCAATATTGACAAAAGCATTCTTGACAACGTGATTCTTCCGCCAGGCTACAGCTACAAGATCCTGCATGCCAGCGGTGACCCGCTCAACGCCAGCGTTGGCGCTTACAGCAACCGCGGCATTGAAAGCGATGACTGGTCAGCCCGTATCGGTGACCAGCACGACGGCATGGACATTTACTATATCGATGCAGCCGGCAAATTTTCGACCAAGGACACGGGACGCGCTGTCTTGAGCGTCAACCACGAGAGTTCTGCCGAAGCGCACTTTTTGCACGCCAAAGGGCAGACCTCCAACGGCGTTTCGGGTCTCAAGTTTGACCAGTTCGGTCAATGGGCTCTGGGCACCCGCCCTGAGCTCGAAGTCCTGAAAGAAATAAATTTGCATGGCGTGTCGATTGTCGAGTTGAGCAAGACCGCAGCCGGCTGGAGCTACAAGCTGGACTCGCCGCTGAACCGCCGCGTGACGCCGCAGACACCGGTGCGCATCTCAGGCCCTGCAGCGCATCTGGCTGACATTCGCGCGCTCATGGCCACGCGCTATGACCGCACCGGCGCCACCAGCCGCGGCACGCTGAACAACTGCGGCCACGGCAAGACGCCCTGGGGCACTTACCTGGCCTGCGAGGAAAACTGGGCCGTGTATTTCCAGATGCCCATGGGCAGCAAGCCAGTCGATGCCAAGATGGTGGCTTCGAACAAGCGTTATGGCGTCGCCAGTGCACCGCTGACCAGCGCCAACAAAACAGAACGCAGCCAGGGCTGGCACACCGTGTCAGCCACGGACGATCGCTTTGCCCGCTGGAACATCGCTGCCGTGGGCGCCACGGCAGCTGAAGATTTCCGCAACGAACCCAACACCTTCGGCTACAACGTGGAGATTGATCCGCTGGCACCCCATGCTGTGCCCGCCAAGCGCGTGGCCATGGGTCGCTTTGCCCACGAGGCAGCGGTTTGTGGCCTGCCTAAAGTTGGCGCACCGCTGGCCTTTTACATGGGTTGCGATTCGCGCAACGAGTACATCTACAAATTTGTGTCCACTGCCTTGTGGGATGCCAAGGACGTTGGCGGCGGCATGGCGGCTGGCGACAAGTACTTGTCAGAGGGCAAGTTGTATGTGGCCAAGTTCAATGCGGACGGCAAAGGCCAGTGGATTGAGATGACCATCACAGACCCGCGCATCGCCAGCCACAGCGCTTACCGCTTCGCCAACCAGGCCGACGTGCTGGTCAATGCGCGCCATGCGGCCGATGCGCTGGGTGCCACCAAGATGGACCGTCCCGAGTGGGGCGCTGTCAACTACAGCAACGGCGAAATTTATTTCGCACTGACCAACAACAATGCCAGCAATCGAACACCGGTCAAGGTTGATGCCGCCAACCCGCGTGCCTATATGGATGTGGATGGCAAAAAGGGTGCCGGCAACCCGAATGGCCACATCATCCGCTTCAAGGAAGATGGCAATAATTCAACCGCTGCGGGCTTTGCCTGGGATATCTTTGTCTTTGGCGCTGAAGAAGACGCCGGTGCTGCCAACCTGTCCGGTTTGACTGCGAAAAACGCATTCTCTTCACCGGACGGCCTCTGGTTCAGCAAAGCCACCGGCATCTGCTGGATTCAGACCGATGACGGCGCCATGACCGATGAAACCAACTGCATGCTGCTGGCAGCCGTGCCTGGTCATGTGGGCGATGGAGGCAAGATCACGGTCAGCAACGCCATGACCGTCAATGGCGCGCAAGTCACCGGCAAGCAGGAAACCTTCATCGGCGCCGCTCTGGGCGAGTCCCGCCTGCGCCGCTTTCTGGTGGCCCCCAAAGGTGCTGAGGTCACGGGTATCACCGAGACCGAAGATGGCAAGACTTTGTTTGTCAACATCCAGCACCCGGGTGAAAGCACACCGGCCCTGGGCACAGCGACGCAGTTTGCGCTGGAAAGTGCCTGGCCCGGTAACCAGGGTTATGGCCAGGCCGGCCGGCCGCGTTCAGCCACGCTGGTTATCACCCGCAACGACGGCGGTGTGATCGGCGTCTGATTGGTTTCTGCTTGAAACAAGCTGCTGCATCCGCAAGGTGCAGCAGCTTTTTTCATGGGCGTCTGTCACTCAAACGCCTTTTAAACGACATCAAGCTGACATGCCCGAACTTTAGGATTGAGTTGGAACTCTTTGATTTTGCTGGCCTTCGCTTTGGCGTGGCCAAGCTACCAAACTGAAAGACCTGCCCATGACACATTTGAATAGTTGCTATGCGCGCGCTGTTTGATTCTTTTGAAGGCGCTGGCCCCGCAGGCGAGTCCGGCGGCGATGATGAAGAAACCGGTCAACGCTTTCGCACCATCTTCATTTCTGACTTGCACCTGGGCACGCCGGGCTGTCAGGCGCATGCCCTGATGGACTTTTTGCGCACCCATCCCAGTGATTCCCTGTACCTGGTGGGCGATATCGTCGACGGCTGGCAATTGCGCCGCAAATGGTATTGGCCCCAGTCGCACAACGACGTGGTTCAAAAACTGCTGCGTCGCGTGCGCAAAGGTTGCCGCGTGATTTATGTGCCCGGCAACCATGATGAATTTGCACGTGAGTTCATTGGCCACCATTTCGGTGGCGTCGAGGTGGTCAAGGAGGCTGTTCATGTGACGGCCGACGGGCGCAGTCTGTGGGTCATTCACGGCGACCACTTTGATGCGGTGGTGCAGTGCGCCAAATGGCTGGCCTACCTGGGTGACAACCTGTATGAGTTCACGCTGCGGCTGAACCGACATCTCAATTCCCTGCGGGCCCGAATGGGATTACCCTACTGGTCGCTGTCGGCCTACCTCAAGCAAAAGGTCAAGAAGGCGCTCAATTACGTGACCGACTTTGAAGTGGCCGTGGCCAACGAGGCCAAGCGCCGCGGCCATGACGGCGTCTTGTGCGGCCACATTCACCGCGCCGAAATGCGGGTCATCAACGGCGTGCTGTATTGCAATGACGGTGATTGGGTCGAAAGCCGGACCGCTCTGGTTGAGCACTACGACGGACGCCTTGAAATCCTGCACTGGGCGCCGTCTCATGAAGTGCAAAAACCATCTCTCATTGCAACTCCCGCACAGGTGCTTTCATGAAAGTTGCCTTGATCACTGACGCCTGGCTGCCGCAGGTCAACGGCGTGGTCACAACCTTGCTGGAACTGGTTCGCGATCTCGAGGGCCGAGGCCACGAGGTGCTGGTGATTCATCCAGGCCTGTTCAAGACGCGCCCCTGCCCGGGCTACGCAGGCATCGACCTGGCGCAACGGCCCCGTGCAGAGTTGAGCCGTCAGCTTGACGCGTTTGTGCCGGACGCCATCCATATTGCCACCGAAGGCCCGCTGGGCTGGGCTGCGCGCAGCTACTGCCGGCGCAACAGGCTGCAATTCACCACGGCTTTTCATACCAAGTTTCCTGAAATTCTCAAAGCGGCTTTGCATGTGCCGCTTTGGATGGGATATGCCTTGTTCCGGCACTTTCACAAACCTTCGTCGGGCATCATGGTGCCGACCCAGGGGGTTCTGGAAATGCTCCAAAAACGTGGCTTCAAAAATTTGCGCGGTTGGACCCACGGCGTGGACACCGATTTGTTCCGCTTTCACGGCAACGCCAGGCTTTACCCGAAGCTTGAACCACTGGAGCGTCCGGTCTCTTTGTTTGTAGGCCGTGTCTCTTATGAAAAAAACATTCAGGTCTTTTTACAGATGGACATTCCGGGCACCAAGGTGGTCTGTGGTGTCGGGCCACTGGAAGCCTCGCTCAAGACCCGCTACCCCCACGTGCGCTGGCTGGGTTTGCTGGCGCGTGATGAATTGGCCAAGGTGTATGCG
>JBIKHR010000089.1:0-9697 GCA_044362035.1 Polaromonas sp.
GGTTCATATTGCGCAGCGCGCTCAGGCCGTTGCTGCTGACATTGATGACGGTCTGGGTGCGCACAAGCTGGTCGCTCAGGGTGTTTTGCACTACGGTGGTCAGCGGCGAGCTGACAGCACCCTCTTGCAGCGCGTTGCCAGGCCCGTTTTGCACGATCTGTGGCTGCAGCATGAGCTGCCGGCCCAGGCGAGCCGCCTGCTGGGCGCTCAGGCGGGTGATGTCGCCGAACTGCAAAGTGGTGCTGGCCACCAGTTGCTCATTGATATAAGCCACGCGGCTGATGCCGAACGACACCATCAGGCCGTCGCCCAGGTTGAAGCCGCCGCGCAAGGTATCGAGCTGGCGGTGGCTGACCGCCAGCCACATCTCGCCGGCTTCGGCTCCTTCGGGTGCGCCAGCGAGTCCGACAACATCGGAGATTTCGGCGACATCATCGGGCAGCGTTGCGGCTTGCGCGCCCGCCATGGCCGCGCACAGCGCGCACAAGCCTGTCAGGGTTCGCAAGGCGCGAAGTTGAAAGAGCGGTCGCATCAAAAATCTCCCGGTCCGTGTTTAGGCATGGTCACGTTGCTCAGGCTGTCGCGGCTCAGGCCGGATGCCAGCGGTGACTGCGGTACGGCGCGCCAGTCGGCCGCCAGGTTGAATTTGGCAGAGCCCAGGCGGTTGTGAACCACCATCAGCAGGCGGTTGCGCCAGACCGCGTCAAAGGCGCTGCGCGACATGGCGCGTGTGCCGCTGGCCGGGTCACCGATCAGCACGCGTTCACGCGTGAGCCCTTTGATCACCACGAAATGCTGGTAACCGTTTTCAGCAATCAGCACAATGGCGGGCAGGCGCGCTTCCAGCAGTTTTTCCAGCGGCTGTTCAAAACCATCGGCCTGCAGGCCGTAGCTGGCCAGACCGCGCTTGAGGTCCAGCAGTGAAAAGCCTTCGCGCTGGATCTTGGCCTGGTCACCCTGCGCGTACATACGATCAAAGATCTCGCGCTCGGTCACCGGCACACCGTAGTGATGGGTCAGCAAAGTGGCCACCGCCGCTGAGCCGCAGCTGAAGTCGTACTGCTGCAGCAAGGTGCTGGACAGCCGCGCCTGGCGCAGGCTGACCACGGGCAGCGCAAAGTCACCGCCTGCCACCAAAGGCATTTGGGCTTGTGCCGTGTGCGGGCCCGGCGACTGGCAAGCCGCCAGCGCCAGCAGCAACGCCGCTGCTGCCGTACAACGGCCAGCCAGGCCCAAGCCCAAACCGCAGCCGAAAGTCGAATCGTTCATGAAGAGCGCCCCGCCTGAACTTATTGCATCTGCAGGTTGACGATGACGGCGTTCTGAATCAGTACGTTGGCGCCTGAATTCTGGACCACCAGCGGCAAGCCGCTCATGTTGGCAAAGGCACCGGCCGTGATGGTGTTGGTGCCGGTGGTGACGTTGATGGCGGTGTTGTCGGCGGTGGTGCCGGCCAGTGTCATCTCGCTGTTGGTGATGCTGGCGCCGCCGCGCTGATCAGCCAACTCCATGGCTGCCACCGGTTGGCCAAAAAAAGAGTAGTCGCTGTCGCTGTCTACTGGCAATTGCGCGCGGGCCGGCGCCACCAGCCCGATGGCCAATGCTGCGCCTGCAAGCCAAGCCGTGTTCGATGTCGTCATGAAATTCCCCTGGTGATGAAAAAGATCGGCACCGGCCTGCACGGGCGGATGGCCCGCGCTGCGACCGGTGCCGACGACAAGGCTTACTGAAGGCGCAGGTTGGACTGAACGTTCACGCTTTGTTGCACCAGTGAGGACAAGCCGCTGTTCTGGTTGGCCACCATGATGCCGGCGGCCGACTGACCAACGCTGCTCATTATGTTGGACATGTTGAAGGTACCGGCATCGACATGAATGCCACCGCCAGCGCCGCCGGTTCCGCCGCCGGACATGCCACCCGCGCCAGCAGTGGCTGTGTTGGTGCCGGCATTGCCTGCGCCACCTGTTCCGCCACCTGCCGTACCGCCGGTACCACCAGCGCCGCCGGTGCTGGTGCTGTTACCCGCGCTGGCGCTGCCGCTGGTGACGCTGCCGCCCGCACCACCTGTACCCGCGCCTGCCGTGCGTGTGCTGGCACCACCATCACTCATCGCCGCACCGCCACCTGCGCCGGCACCACCTGTGCCGGTCGCATCGGAGCTGGCGTTGGCATCACCCACACTGGAGGTCGCGGTGCTGGCGCCGCTGCTGCTATTGGCGCCACCGCCGCCGCCATTGGCGCCGGCCCAGCCCGCTGCGTTGGCACCGTCGGCACGTCCGCCGCGGCCGTCACCACCACGGGCGCCGTCGGCGCGTTCGCTGCTGGCAGAGATCATGCCCGTGGCAGCTGATCCGCCGGTGCCGGCGTTGCCGCCCACACCGCCGGCCGCAGCACCGCCATTGCCTGTGCCCACGCTCATGGCATCACCGGCACGGCCGACCTTGCCGCCGCGGGCCTCGCCACCGTTGGCGGAGCCGTTGTTGTAGGCCTGGTTGCCGATGTTGGCAATCGTGTTGCCAGTCACGGCGCCGCTCAGGGAACTGGTGGCGGTGGCTGTCATGTTGTTGAAGGCGTTGGTGAAGGTGCCGGTTGAGCCGTTGTTCAGTGCCGCAGAGCGGTTGCCGTCGGCGTTGGCTGCACCTGAGTTTTTGTTGGCGCTGTTGTCGCTGTTATCGGTCATCGTCGTTGTGGTCGCCGTTGATGTGGTTGTGGTCTCAGAATTTGCAGAGGCAGTGCTGGCGCTGTTATCCGTATTGGTGTTGGTATTGGCGCTGTTGTTGCTGTTGTCAGTCAGCGTGGTGGCCATGCTGCTGGTACTGCCGCCGTCGGTGGTCTGTGAGCTGTCAACCTGCGCCGATGCCGCGGTACTGAAACCGAAAGCCAAGGCGATGGCCGATGCAATAAGTGTGAACTTCATGAAGTATTCCCCTGATGTTGAATGAGACGATGGGCCAGAGCCCGGCTTGAATTGCGTCGCCGCAAGTCGAAGAAGCACAAAGCAAATTCAGGGCCCGCACGCACCTCATCACCAGCTAAGTGCTTGCGCCTATTGAGAAATAAAAAAAGACGGTTGCGCCAGCGCCGGCGCACCGCCGTGCTACGCCGGCTGGCAATGCAGGGCCAGGCTTGCGGCCGTGTCACAGGGACATGACGGTGCCTGCGTGCTGAGCGCGCAGGCACCGCGTGCGAACGCTCAAACCTGTGACACGGCAGCTGGCCGGGCACGCTGGCAAGGCCGGCCAGCATCCACAGCACGCCCTGCTTGAAAGACTGCAATACAGGGCTTGCGCGCCTTGAGCCATGACCGTCGCAAGACTGAGACGGCGGTCATGGCCCGCACACAAGCCGGGCATCTGTCTGACTTAGAGCGCCGGCCAAAGCCTGCGAAGGCCGCTGTCTGTCGCCTCACAAAATCAATCACCCCAACTGAACTCAAGGAGCCGTGGTGAACCACAAACAACGCCGTACATTTCGCCCCGGGCATCTGACCCTGTTGGGCTGCGCAGCCGCAGTGATGAGCGCCAGCCAAGCGCTAGCGCAGACACCGGCTGCTGCCGGCGATGCAATGGGCACACAGATCGAGCAGCTGCAAAGGCAGCTCAACGACCAGGCCCGCCAGATTGAAGGTCTGCGGCAGGACCTGCTGGTCAGGCCCTCACGTGCTGCGCCAGCCGCCGCCGTAGCGGCCCCGGACGCAGCAGCCGGTGCTGCCGACAACAGCACGCGCCAGGTGCGTGTGGGGGCAGCACCTGTCGAGCCGGCCAGGCCCGGCGCCAGCGCCGCCGCAGCGTCCAGCTTGTTTGAGCAACCGGGTATCCTCACAGGCAAAGGCCAGTTGGTGCTGGAGCCTTCGCTGCAGTACAGCTATTCGTCCAGCAACCGGGTGGCGTTGGTGGGCTACACGGTGATACCGGCGTTGCTGATCGGGCTGGTGGATGTGCGCGAAGTCAAACGCAATACCGTCACGGGCGCCTTGAGCGGGCGCTACGGCGTGAGCAACCGTTTGGAAATCGAAGCCAAGCTGCCTTATGTGTACCGCAGTGACGCCACCATCAGCCGTGAAATCTTCACCGGCACGGCCAACGACAGTGTCTTCAATACCAGCGGCCATGCCATGGGCGACATTGAACTGGGCGCGCGCTACCAGCTCAATCAGCCCGGTGAAGGCCGCCCCTACCTGGTGGGCTCTTTGCGCTTCAAGGGACGCAACGGCAAGGACCCGTTTGAAGTGGTGACCGACTGTGTCACGCGATGCACCGGCGGCACCTCTGGCACCGGGCTGCCGCTGGACTTGCCGACCGGCTCGGGGTTTTATTCGGTGCAACCCGGCATCACCTGGCTGCTGCCCTCAGACCCCGCCGTTTTTTTTGGCGGCATCAGCTACACCCACAGTTTTGAGCGCAAGGACATCTCGCGCCTGGTGCTCAATGGCGAGCGTGAATTGATCGGCACCGTGGCACCTGGCGGCGTGCTGGGCCTGAACTTCGGTATGGGTATGGCGCTCAACGACAAGACCACCTTCAGCATGGGGGTCGAGCTCAATTCGGTGGCCCGCACCCAACAAAACGGCGTGCCTGTTGCCACTTCCGTCAGAACCCAATTGGCCAGTTTGCTGCTGGGGTATTCGTACCGCTACAACCCCAAGACGACGTTCAACGTGGCCATCAGCGCGGGCCTGACGCAAGACTCACCTGATCTGACAATCAGTCTGCGCATACCGTTTTCTCTTTAAGTTGTAGCTGCATGTTCGCTCGTGAAATCCTGTGCTGGAACCCGGGCCCGCCCGATGCGGCGCTGGCCGAACACTTGCGCGGCCAGGACTGGCATGTGGTGCAGGCCGGTGATGCGATTGCCGTGCGGCGTGAGCTGACTTCGCGGCCGCCGCCGGTGGGCCTGCTGTGGCTGCGCGATGTTTCAGCCGTGCACTTCAGCGCTGTGCAAGCCTGTCTGCAGGGTCTGCGAGGCCAGTGCAACACCCTGTGGGTGGGCGTGCTGCCGGCGCAGGCGCTCGACATGGCCTGCTGGCGCGAGCTGGTGATCAATCATCTGCTGGACCATGACACGCAACCGCTGGCTTTTGACAGGCTGGACCAGATGCTGGCTGGCGCCCTGCGCCGGGCGCTACTGCGCGGGGGTGAAGACCGGCAGCCACCCGCTGGCGACAGCCTGGGCATGACCGGCCACAGCGAGGCCATAAGCCAGTTGCGCCAGCACATCCGCAAAGTAGCGCCCACCGACGCGCCTGTGCTCATCAGCGGTGAAAGCGGCAGCGGCAAGGAGCTCACGGCGCAGGCGATTCACCAGGTCTCTCGCCGGGCGGGCGGGCCGTTTGTGGCGGTCAACTGCGGCGCGATTGCGCCGGCGCTGATTCAGTCAGAACTGTTTGGCCACGAGCGCGGCTCTTTCACCGGCGCCGTGGCCGGGCGGGCGGGCCTGATTGAAGCGGCCGCCGGCGGCACCTTGTTTCTGGACGAGATCGCCGACCTGCCGCTGGAGCTGCAAACCAACCTGCTGCGTTTTTTGCAAGAGCACACCATCCACAAGGTGGGCTCCAGCCGCAGCCAGCCAGTCGATGTGCGGGTGATCGCGGCCTCTCACACGGACCTGGCCGGTGCCGTGGCCAAGGGCCGCTTTCGGGAAGATCTTTTTTACCGGCTCAGCGTGTTGCCGGTGCGGGTGCCGCCGTTGCGCGAACGCCTGACCGACGTGCCGGCGCTGGCGCAGCATTTTTTTAGCGCCAGTCTGGCCGGCTCGCCGCTGGCGCATGCCGAGGGCTTCAGCCAGGCGGCCTTGATGGCGCTGATGTCCCACCCCTGGCCGGGCAATGTGCGCGAGTTGCACAACCGCGTGCGGCGTGCCGTGGTAATGGCAGACCAGCGCCTGATCTCGCCGCAAGACCTCGGGCTGGTTGCGCCCTCACCGCTGGACGCGCTGGCCCTCGAGACCGTGCGCACGCTGGCCGAACGCGATGCCATCGCGCAGACCCTGGGCCGGGTAGACAGCAACGTGACGCATGCAGCACGCCTGCTGGGCATCTCACGTATGACCTTGTACCGCCTGATGGACAAGCACGGCATGAGCCGGAGCACGGGCAGCTTGCCGCTGGACGCTGCCGCCTGAAAAGCGGCCTGATAGCCGCCTGAGATGTCGGCACGCCCTAAAATGTCCGGACTGCACTTTGCAGCTGCCTGACCTGGAATTTCGACATGCCTTCCGCGCCGCCGCGAATTTCCGCCGCCACCCAACGCTCCGCTTTTTTACTCTCGCTGGCCACGTTTTCCAGCATGGCTACGCAGCGCATCTGCGACGCCATGCTGCCTGCGCTCTCCAGCATCTTTCAGGCCAGTGTGGCGCAGGCCGCTCAGGTGATCTGGGTGTTTGCCGTGGTGTACGGGCTCTCGCAGCTTTTTTACGGCCCGCTGGGCGATCGCACCGGCAAGTACCGCATCATCACTTACGCCACGCTGGGTTGCAGTGTGGGCAGCCTGGTTGCGGCCTTTGCAGGCAGCCTGGGCATGCTGGTGCTGGCGCGGGCCCTGACTGGCCTCTGCGCTGCTGCCGTGATTCCGCTGGCGCTGGCCTGGATTGGCGATGCCGTGCCTTACGAACGACGGCTGGAAGCGCTGGCCAAGGTCGGGCTGGGCACCACCCTGGGCATCGTGGGTGGGCAACTGGCCGGCGGCTGGTTCACCGACACGCTGGGCTGGCGCTGGGCCTTTGCCCTGATGGCACTTATTTTTGCCGTGGTCGGCACGTTGCTGTTTGGCGACTTGCGCCACCAGCACCGCCAGCCCGACTGCGAAACCGAGGACACACCCGGCGTGCACCCGTCTTTTGTGGCGCAAGCGCTGGCCATTCTGGTTGCCCCGTGGTCACGCTTTGTGCTGGTGCTCGCACTGGTTGAAGGGGCAGCCGGCTTTGGGGTGCTGAGCATCATTGCTTCACACCTGCACAAGGAGCTCGGCCTGTCACTGTCGCTGTCAGGCAGCATTGTGGCGATGTACGGCCTGGGCGGCGTGCTGTACATGACGCTGGCACGCTGGTTGATCCGGCGGCTGGGCGAAGCCGGGCTCGCGCAGTTTGGCACTGCGTTGATGGGCTTGTCTTTTTGCGTGCTGGGCTTTACCCACTGGTGGCCTTTGACGGCGCTGGTCAGCCTGAGCGCGGGCTTCGGCTTTTTCATGTTTCACAACACCATGCAGGCCAATGCCACGCAAATGACGCCCGCCGCCCGCGGCACAGCGGTGTCGCTTTTTTCATGCGCGCTGTTCACCGGCCAGGCGCTGGGCGTGTTGCTGGCAGCGCACCTGATCACGCTGGTAGGCTCCGGTGCCGTGATCGCCCTGGGCGGCCTCACCGTCACGCTGCTGGGGACGCTGCTGGCGCGGGGCCTGCGCGCTAAAAACGGTAAGAACCCGTCACCGATTGACCCACTTTGAGAAGCTGATCAAAACCCGCCAGGGTGATGCTGTTCATGCCAAAAGTCAAAGCACCCTTGACCCGGGCATCCTGTCGGTAGGTCTGCAGCATGTCATTGACGGCGGGGCTGCTGGCGGCGCTGAGCGGGTCGATATTGACGATGGGGCAACGCGCGCAAGGCTTGACCGGCTGCAAGCGCACCTGGCCTTGCGCGGTGGCAATCTCCAGGGTCTCCAACCGGTCTTCGTCATGCGCCGCCACAGCCTGCCGGCCGGGCGCGTCGCCCAGCACGATGTTGGGCCGAAAACGCGTCATGCTGACGGCCTGCTGCCCGGCGGCCAGCAGCTTGTCATTGAGCCCGGCCAGCGAGGCCTGGCTGGTGAGCAGCAGCGGGTAGCCGTCGCTGAACTGGTTGAGCGCCTGCAGGCCGCCGGTCCAGGCCAAGCTGGAGGCGCGCTGGTGTTCGGGGTCAAAGCGCACCAGTCGGGCCTTGACGCCCAGAAAGTCGCTGAACCATTGGGCTGCCGTCGCACCCATGTCGTAGGCCGCCACGTCCTGACCCCAGACGCTGGCGCGCACGGGCGCCTCGACCTGGTCTATCGCCAGATGCAGGGCCAGCATGCCGGGCGCGCGCAGCACGATGTCGTTGGCGCGCACTTGCGGCTGCACCAGCGCCATGCGCGGCAGCTCGCGCTGCGTTAAAAATTCACCTGCTCCATCCACCACCATCCAGGCGCGGTCCAGGTCCAGCCCGGTTTCGGTCAGCATGGCTTCGTTCAGCGCCACGCCGGCGCAGGACTTGACGGGGTAAATGTAAAGCTGCGCGATGACGGCGCTGAAATCAGGCTGGCGGGCGATGTCGGTCACAAGACGTCCTTCAAAATGGCATGGGCAATGAAGGATTTTGCACTGGCTCCTAAAATGCCCCATGTCCAAGAATTTTGATGTGTGCATTCGCGGCGACGGCATTGTCGGCCGCACGCTGGCCCTGCTGCTGGCCCGTGAACGCCTGCGCGTGGCCCTGGTCAGCGGGCCGGCTCACCAGTCACCGTCTGAAGACGTGCGCGCCTACGCCATCAACGCCCCGTCTCGCGCCCTCTTGATGCAGCTGCGCGCCTGGCCCGAAGGCACGGCGGTGACGCCGGTCAGCCAGATGAATGTCTGGGGCGACAGCGGCGGCCGGCTGGACTTCAGCCCACCCGCGGGCCACGAAGCCGGCATGGCCTGGATCGTCGATGTGCCGGCGCTTGAGCAGTCCCTGGCGCAAGCCCTGCGCTTTGCCCCTGAAGTCGAACGCGTGAGCTCGCCCGACGACGCCAAAGCCGCGCTGACAGTGGTTTGCGAAGGCCGCCAAAGCAGCAGCCGGCGCGAGTTCGGTGCCGGCTGGACTGTCAAACCCTACGACCAGAAAGCCGTGGCAGCGCGCCTGCAAGCAGAGCGCCCGCACGGCGGTGTGGCGCGGCAATGGTTCGGCCAGGGCGAGGTGCTGGCCTTGCTGCCGCTGGGCGGCGCTGAGGGGTCTTCGCTGGCGCTGGTCTGGTCGGTGCCAGTGGCGCGCGCCGAGGTGCTGCAGAAAATGTCACCCGCCGAGCTGTCGGCCGCACTGTACCAAATCTGCGGCGACGAGGTCGGCCCGCTGACCCTGATCAGCCCGGTGGCCAGTTGGCCACTGAATTTGTCGAGCGCCGGGCGCTGGGTCGGACCCGGCTGGGCGCTGGCCGGTGACGCCGCCCACACTGTGCACCCGATGGCCGGTCAGGGGCTGAACCTGGGCCTGGCCGACGCCCGCACGCTGGCCGAAGTGCTTCAAGGGCGCGAGTACTGGCGCGCACTGGGTGACGAGAAACTGCTGCGTCGCTACGAGCGTGCCCGCAAGGCTGATGTGCTGGCCATGACCACCGTGACCGAAGGCCTGCACGGCCTGTTTGCCCACAGCGACAGCCGTTGGCAGGCGCTGCGCAATTGGGGCATGCAGGGCGTGGCTCGCAGCGGCTCGCTCAAGGCCTGGCTGACGCGTCAGGCCACGGGCTGATGCTTTGACTGTTCTCATTAGGATTTACAGATGACCTTCTTTTTGTCTTTCTTGTCAGCCACCCGCCGCACCGGTCTGGCCTCGATCACTTTGGCATCGGCCTTGCTGGCCTGCCTGCCTGCGCAAGCGCAGGAAGCGGCCATCCGCAAGAACTTGCCCGAGCGTCTGCCGTCTTTGCCCAAGATCGAAGAAGTCAACAAGACGCCCATGAACGGGCTATTTGAAATCCGCGTCACAGGCAACGAT
>JBIKHR010000344.1:0-2933 GCA_044362035.1 Polaromonas sp.
CTTCGGCCACGGTGGGCACGTCTTTGTAGGCGGGCAGTCGCTTGGGCGCTGCAATGGCCAAAAACTTGAGCTTGCCGGCGCGGTACAAGGGGCCCGCCGTGGCGCTGGTGCCCATGGCAAAGGCCAGTTCGCCGGTCGATGCGGCGGTGTAGAGCTGGGTGGTTTCTTTGTAGATGATGTGCTGCATCTCGGTGCCGGTCACGGTCTCAAACAAGGCCGAACCGAGATGCACCGGGTTGCCCACCGACCAAGAACCGTAGTTGAGCTTGCCCGGGCTGGCCTTGGCATCGGCCACCAGATCGGACATGTTTTTGTATTTGCTGTCGGCTGCGGTGGTGAAGAAGAAATAGGTCTTGAACAGTGGCAGCAGCACGTCGAAGTCGGCCTTGACGTCGTAAGGCAGTTTCTTGAACAGATGCGGGTAAGCCGTCAGGTGAACGCCGTCGAGCTGTATCAAATCGGTGCCATCCGTGGCGCCGCGCTTGAAGGCGTCGATGGCAATGAAACCGTTGCCGCCGGGGCGGTTTTCTACCGTGACCGGCTGGCCCCAGCTTTTGGACAATTTTTCGGCCACCAGACGGGCCACGCCTTCGGGGCCGCTGCCCACCGGAAAGGGCGTGATGATGCGCACCGGCTTGGTCGGGAAGGTCTGGGCCTGGGCCGCGAGAGTCAGTCCGAGGGCAAGGATGGTCAGGGCATGTTTGAACAAGGCAGGTCTCCGGTTCTAAAGGTGAGGCAATTCGCTCGGGTGTGAGGGCCGGCGTCCAGTTTTACAAGACCAGAATCGCCCGGAAGTCGTTCACGTTGGTGTGTGTCGGCCCGGTGATGACCAAGTCGCCCAGAGGCTGGAAGTAGCCGTAGGCGTCGTTGCGGTCCAGATACTGGTCGATCTTCATGCCGCGGGCACGGGCTCTGGCCAGGGTATCGGGCGCCACAAAGGCGCCGGCGTTGTCTTCCACGCCGTCAATGCCGTCGGTGTCTGCGGCCAGGGCGTAGACACCGCTTTGGCCTTGCAGCGCCAATGCCAAACCCATGCAGAACTCGCCGGCGCGCCCGCCGCGACCTCGACTGGACTTTTCAGCGCCGGCCGGTTGCGGCCGCACGGTCACCGTGGTTTCGCCGCCGCTCAAAATGACGCAGGGTTTTTCAAAGGGCTGGCCTTTGAGTGCCACTGCGCGGGCCAACGCGGCATGCACCTTGCTGACTTCGCGGGACTCGCCTTCGATCTCGTCACTCAGTATGTAGGCCTTGAGGCCGGCGGCGCTCGCGGCGTCAGCGGCCGCTTGCAGGCTTTGCTGGGGCGTGGCGATCATGTGGACTTCATGGCCGGTGAAGATGGTGTCGCCCGGCTTGGGCGTTTCCATGGCGCCGCTTTCAAGCGCGGCGCGCAGGGCCGGCGGCACGTCGATGGCGTAGCGCTGCAAGATGGCCAGCGCGTCAGCGCAGGTGCTGGCGTCGGGCACGGTCGGGCCGCTGGCAATGATGGACGGGTCGTCGCCCGGCACGTCGCTGATGGTCAGCGTGACCACGCGCGCCGGCGCGCAGGCCGCCGCTAGGCGCCCGCCCTTGATGCGCGAGAGGTGTTTGCGCACGCAGTTCATTTCTGCAATGTTGGCGCCGCTGCGCAGCAGCGCCTGGTTGATGCCTTGCTTGTCGGCCAGCGTCAGGCCATCCGCCGGCAGCGTGAGCAGCGCAGAGCCGCCGCCTGAGATCAAACACAAGACCAGGTCGTTGGCATTGAGGCCTTGCACCATGGCCAAGATGCGCTCGGCCGCAGCAAGCCCGGCGGCGTCGGGCACCGGGTGCGCAGCTTCCACCACTTCAATGCGCACCGGCAGGCCTTGCGGGCGCGGTGGAATGTGGTGGTAGCGCGTGACCACCAAGCCGCTGAGCGGTGCGTCAGCCGGCCACAGCGCCTCGACCGCCTGCGCCATCGAGCCACCGGCCTTGCCCGCGCCGATGACGATGGTGCGCCCGCCGCTTTGGGCGCTGGGCGGCTGCGGCAAGCAGGCGGCAGTGTTGTGCAATGGCAGCGCGCGCTGCACGGCAGCCTGGTAGAGCTGCTGCAAAAATTCGCGCGGTTGCTGCTGTGGCGAAGGCGGGGTCAATGGGGTGGGTTGCATGACTGGGGCTGGGCGAAGACTTGAAGCAAAAATGAAGGGCGTGGGCAGCAAAGGCAAGGGCCATCTGCCTGAGCCCACCAAGTCTGCATTGTGCCCGCTCAAGTCCTCAGCGCACCGCAGCGCCCTTCTCAAACCAGCGGCCGATCAGTGCGCGCTCATCTTCGGTGATTTGGGTGGAGTTATTCATCGGCATGAGGCGCGTGACTGTCACTTGGTGAAAGATAGCCTGGGCATTTCGCTTGACGTCTTCGGGCGAGTCCAGCCGCACGTTTTTCATTTGCACTTGCTCGCCATGACATACGTAGCAGCGCTGCGCTAGCACCGGCTGCAGCATGGCGTAACTCACGTCGCCGGCCACCGCAGCCGTTGCGGCACGCGGCGCGGGCTTGAGCCAGACGATGGCGCCCAGAATCACCGCCACACCCACCAGCGCGTAAGGCAGCGGGTTGCCGTTGCGCCCGAGCTTGAAGCCGTGGCGCAGCACAAAGAACTGGCGAATTGCCGCGCCGGCAAACATCATGAGTATCAGCACCAACCAGTTTTGCGGATGGCTCCAGGTAAAGCTGTAGTGGTTGCTCAGCATCGCAAACAGCACCGGCAGCGTGAAGTAAGTGTTGTGCACGCTGCGCTGCTTGCCGCGCTGGCCGTGAATCGGGTCTACCGGCCGGCCGGCCTTGATGTCGGCCACCACAGTGCGCTGGCCGGGGATGATCCAGAAAAACACATTGGCGCTCATGGCGGTGGCTATCATGGCGCCCACCAGTAAAAAGGCCGCACGCCCGGCAAACCAATGGCAAGCCAGCCAGGAGG
>JBIKHR010000345.1:0-2923 GCA_044362035.1 Polaromonas sp.
ACCGTCAACCCAAAGGTAAACGATGTCGATAGGGGCTAAAGAATGGTTCTGCATCAGTCGGGGTGGGCAAAGCCCAAGATTATCGGCTTGATTGGAGGGCCTGCAGCAACTGCGCGGCCACCGCCACTGCAATCACCTCGGGCTCCTTGCCTTCGATGCCGGGCACACCGATCGGGCAGGTGACATGGGCGAGTTCTTCGGGGCTGAAACCACGCGCTTCAAGCCGGTGCCTGAAGGTCGCCCATTTAGTCTTACTGCCGATCAGGCCGATGTAAGGCAAGTCGCCGCGCTGGCGCTGACGCGTCAGGCACAGCGCCAGCACATCGAGGTCTTCAGCGTGGCTGAAGCTCATGATGAGCACGCGCGAGCCCGGCGCCAAACTGGCCACCGCGCCTTGTACCGGCTCGGAGTGTTCGCACACCACATGGGCGGGCAGCGCCGCCGGGAAGATGCCTTCACGGCTGTCTATCCAGTGCAGCGCTACCGGCAGGCGCGCCAGCAGCTCGGCCAGCGCATGGCCGACGTGGCCGCCGCCAAACAGGGCGACCGGCATGCGCTGCGCGTCCAGCTGCAGACGCAGCGCCGGAATGCTGGCGGCGCTGACGCGCTGCAAAATCAGATGAACCACGCCGCCGCAGCATTGACCCAACGAGGGGCCCAGCGCCATGCGCAATATTTCGGGGGCTTCATTACCCTGCCCTGCCAGCAGTTCATGTGCCCGTGCAATGGCTTGGTGCTCCAGATGCCCGCCGCCTATGGTGCCAAGAAGAGAGTCGGTAAAAACGGCCATCCAGGCGCCGGCATCGCGCGGTGCCGAGCCTTCGGTGCTGTCCACCTGCACCAGCACCGCGGGCGCGACAACGAGTCTGGAGAAAAAAAGATCCGCGAGCGGTGACATGCTGGGGGCTTTCGCGCCACCGGCCGCGGGATTAACCGGCAGCAGGTGTTAAGACGGTCAGGCCGCCCATGTAGGGCTGGAGCGCGCTAGGCACTGCAACGCTGCCGTCTGCGCGCTGGTAGTTCTCAAGCACAGCCACCAGCGTGCGGCCGACCGCCAGGCCGGAGCCATTCAAGGTGTGGACAAACTCATTTTTACCTTGCGCATTTTTAAAGCGCGCTTGCAGTCGGCGTGACTGAAAGGCCTCGCAGTTAGAGACCGAGCTGATCTCGCGGTAAGTGTTTTGCGCGGGCAGCCAGACCTCGAGGTCATAAGTTTTGCTGGAACCAAAACCCATGTCACCGGTGCACAGAAGCATGACGCGGTAAGGCAGGCCCAGCGCTTGCAGCACGGCCTCGGCGTGGCCGGTCATTTCTTCCAGCGCTTCGTAGCTTTTGTCGGGGTGCACGATCTGCACCATCTCGACCTTGTCGAACTGGTGCTGGCGGATCATGCCGCGCGTGTCGCGGCCGTAGCTGCCGGCCTCTGAGCGGAAACACGGCGTGTGCGCAGTCAGGCGCATCGGCAGGTCGGCTTCGGCCACGATCTCGTCGCGCACCAGGTTGGTCAGCGGCACTTCAGAAGTCGGAATGAGATACAGCGCAGCGTTTTCGGCCTCGCCTTCCTGGCCGCCCTTCTTGGCGGCAAACAGGTCTTCTTCAAACTTGGGCAACTGGCCGGTGCCGCGCAGCGAATCAGCGTTGACGATGTAAGGCACATAGCATTCGGTGTAGCCGTGCTGCTGGGTTTGCAGGTCCAGCATGAACTGCGACAGCGCGCGGTGCATGCGCGCCAGCGGGCCTTTCATGACCGTGAAGCGCGAACCGGTGAGTTTGGTGCCGGCTTCAAAGTCCAGCCCCAGCGGTTCGCCCACATCAACGTGGTCTTTGGCCTCGAAAGCAAAGGCAGCGGGCACGCCGCCCAGACCTTGCGCCGGCGTCCATTTGCGCACTTCCACATTACCGGCTTCGCCGGCGCCTTCGGGCACGCTTTCGTGCGGCAAATTGGGCACGGCCAGCAGCAGGGCCTGCAGCGCGGTCTGGATCTGGTCGAGGCGGGTCGCCATGATTTCAAGCTCAGTCTTGGACGTACTGACCTGGGCCATCACGGCGCTGGCGTCTTCGCCCTTGGCTTTGAGCTGGCCGATCTGCTTGGACAGGTTGTTGCGCTGGTTTTGCAACTCTTCGGTGCGCATCTGGCAGGTCTTGCGCTCGGCTTCGAGCGCCTGGAAGGCCTCGACGTTCAAAAACGCCTGCGGGCGTTTGCGGGTGTCCAGGCGTGCGATGGCCGAGGGCAGGTCTTTGCGGAGGAGATTGATGTCAAGCATGCTGGGATTTTAAGGGGCTAGCAGCCCCTGCCCTCAGTGGCCGGATTCGTGCAGGCGGCTGCCGTCGGCTTCGAGCGTCTGTTCGCTGTTCATGCGCAAGCCCTTGGGCAGCGGAAACTTGATGGTTTCCTCAATACCGTCCATCTTGCGCACTGACACCGCGCCCAGGGCGCGGATGCGGTCGATCACCGCTTTGACCAGCACCTCGGGGGCCGATGCACCGGCCGTCAGACCGACACGGTTGCGGCCGGCAAACCAGTCTTCCTGCAGCTCGCTGGCGTCGTCCACCATGTAGGCTTCGGTGCCCAGCTTGGCGGCGAGTTCGCGCAGGCGGTTGCTGTTGGAACTGGTCGGGCTGCCGACCACGATCAGCACGTCGACCTGCGGGCTCATGACCTTGACGGCGTCCTGGCGATTTTGTGTGGCGTAGCAAATGTCCTGCTGCTTGGGCTCGCGCACCTGCGGAAAGCGCGCTTTCACAGCCGCGCTGATTTCGGCGGCGTCATCCACGCTCAGCGTGGTCTGGGTCACCACCGCCAGCAGTGCGGTTTGAGCAGGCTTGATGCGCGCTACGTCGGCCACGTCTTCCACCAGATGAATGCCGCTGTCGAGCTGGCCCATGGTGCCTTCGACTTCCGGGTGGCCCTTGTGGCCGATCA
>JBIKHR010000346.1:0-2889 GCA_044362035.1 Polaromonas sp.
CCGAAGCCCGAGGCCGAAAGTATCAAGGACCGCGTGGCCTTCTGGAAGGGCGTGAAGATCGAGCCTTGAGCGCGGCGCTTGCCGGCGCCGGTCAATCCCGCACGTCTGCCACCGGGTTCTGACCAAAGTCAGCCCGTGCCAGATACGCCAGCACCCGCCTGGCCGCTTCGTCCGGCGAAGTGAGTTGCCCGCCTTGATGCAGTCCGGCAAAACCGCTGCGGTCCGGAAAGAGCGCGTCGTCGGCGCAGCGCAATTGCACTTGCATGTCGGTGTCGATCACGCCGGGCGCCAACGAGCAGACCTTTGCCCCGTCCGGCTTTTGTGCCTCGTCCAGCGCCAGGCAGCGGGTGAAGTGGTCCATGCCGGCCTTGGCGGCGCAATACGCCGATTGCGACGCCATGGCGCGACGGCCCAGGCCCGATGAAATATTGAGAACCTTGCGCGTGGCCGGCCAGTGGCCGGTCGCCCGCAAAAATGCCGCGCTCAGCAGCATGGGGGCTTCCAGGCCCACGCGCAGCGCCTGCGCCAGCTCAACCGGATCGCTCAGACTGAGCGGCGCAATCGGCGGTATGACGCCGGCGTTGTTGATCAGCGTCGCGCTGGCAAAGGTGGTGCCGGTCTGACTTTGCAACCAGCTCAGCAAGCGCTGGCTGACCACGGCGCCCTGCGCCAGATCTTCGGTCCATTGCAGCAGGTGTGCGCCCAGGGCTTGTGCACGTTCGGCGAGCTGGGGATTGGCTTGCCGCGAGATGCACAAGAGCGTATCGCCCGCCGACAGCAACTGCCCGGCCATGGCCAGGCCCATGCCGCGCGATGCGCCGGTCAAAATAGTGAGGTGCTGGGGTTTCATGGGTTCTCCAATCAAAAAGTGGCGGTGCTTGTGAACTGTAATGGCGCGCCGGTCACGGGGTGCGCCAAGGCCAGTGCGCTGGCGTGCAGCAGCAGGCGCCCGGACTGCGCTGGCGGCTCGTCAGTGCCGTAAAGCGCATCACCCACGATCGGGTGACCGATTGCTTGCAAATGCACGCGCAGTTGGTGGGTGCGGCCCGTCAGGGGCTCGAGCAGCAAGCGTGTGGTGCTGGCAGCGCTGTTGCGGCTTTCAATTCGCCAGCGCGTCTGGCTGGGTTTGCCCAGCGCAGCGTCAATGATGCGCAGTGGCCGGCGTGGCCAGTCGGCCGCAATCGGCAGGTCGATCAGGCCCCAGCTGTCGGGCGCGTTCGGTGCATCAGCTGTGTCCGGCGGATCGGCCACCAGGCCGTGGACCACGGCGGTGTACTGCTTGTGCACGCGCCGCCCGGCAAAAGCCAGACTCAACAGCCGTTGCGCTACCGGGCCGCGGGCCATCAACAACAGTCCTGAGGTAGCCATGTCCAGCCGGTGGACGATGAGCGCATCGGGGTACTGCGCTTGCACGCGCGCACTCAGGCAGTCTTGTTTGTCTGCGCCACGCCCGGGCACACACAGCAAGCCAGCGGGTTTGTCGAGCACCAGCAGGGCGTCGTCAATCAAGTGGAATTTCAGGGGCCCCGCGGGCGCCACAGTCATGGCCGCCAAATGAAATGGGTCAGGGCTGGACACTGCGTTTTTGCTCGCGCAGCATAAACAGGTAAAGGCTTTCGACCTTCTCGCGTGCCCAGGGCGTCTTGCGCAAAAACTTCAGGCTGGAGGCCACGCTGGGGTCCAGCACAAAGCAGCGTATCTGGATGCGCTGGCCCAGTTCTTCCCAGCCGTAGTGCGTGGCCAGGGCGGTCACGATGGCTTCGAGCGTGAGCCCGTGCAAGGGGTTGCCGCGCTGCGCTGCGGGCAGGCCGGCTTCGGACTCAGGCTTCACGGTGAAATGACGAAATGACTGGCGCTGAATTACTTGTTTTTCAGCTTGCCGCGCACCGGCACCACCGTCACAACGGTAGGACGCACAGCGTCAGGGGACACCGTCTTGGGGGGCGATGTGTCCTTCTTGGGTTTCTTGACCATCTTCTGGGATTGTTGACCTTTTGCCATGGTGAGCTCCTGTGGTTGGCTTGCAAGCCTTGTGGCTGCTGCTTGACATTATCGGTGTAAGACGGACGGTCTTAGCGCCAAAGTCCGACTGTTAAGCGCGATTCAGCTTCGACGTTGTTCAGCGCTGCGGCCCGCCGCGTGCGCGGTTGACATCCAAGGCAGAGACTTCACCAGCTTGGTTGCCCCAGGCGCTGCGCAGATAGGTCAGCAAGCTGGCCACTTCAGTGTCGCTGAGCACCAGCATGAAAGGCGGCATGCCGTAGGGCCGCGGGTTGCCGGCAGTGGCCGGCGCGTAACCGCCATTGAGCACGATCTGCACCAGATTGGCCGTGGCTGGCATGGTCACGGCGCGGTTGCCGCTGAGGGCCGGGTAAGCACCGGCGACGCCCTGACCGTTGTCGCCATGGCACTGGACGCAATGGTTTTCATACAGCCGTGCGCCGGCTTTGGCTGACGCCGATGTGGCCAGGGCCGTGGCCCGCGGACCGCGTGCGGCGGTGGGCAAAGCGGCTTCCAGCATTTCCGTTTGCGGCAAGGCTTTCAAAAAAACCGCCATGGCACGCAGGTCGTCCTGGCTCATGTGCTGGGTGCTGTGCAACACCACTTCGGCCATGGGGCCGAGCACCGAGGCGCGCGGCGCAACGCCGGTCTTGAGCAGACTCACCACCTCGTCCACCGGCCAGTCGGCCAGACCGGCTTCGCGGGTGGCGGTCAGTGAGGGGGCGTACCAGTTTTGCATGGGGATCAGGCCACCGGCCAGGTCGAGCGGGCTGCTGCCGCCCAGCGCGTCACGCGCGGAATGGCAGGCCGCGCAGTGGCCCAGACCGCGCACCAGGTAAGCGCCGCGGTTCCATTCGGCGCTTTGCACAGGCTCGGGCACAAAGCCGC
>JBIKHR010000347.1:0-2887 GCA_044362035.1 Polaromonas sp.
TCGACCTTGCCTGGGCTGCGCAGGCCAATCTTGACCTCGACCCGCTGGGTGACGAGGCTGTTGGGCTCGGTGCCGTTGACCAACTTGATGGCAAACTGCTTGCCGCCCTGAGGGACGATGGCTTCTTCGGGGATCACAAGGGCGTTGTCACGCTGACCAAAGACCGCATTGACCCGGGCAAACATGCCCGGACGCAATTGCAGGCGCCGGTTGTCGATACAGGCGCGCACACCTACAGAGCGGCCGTTGGCGTCGATCAGGGGGTCAATGGCCAGCACGGTGGCCGTGAACTTGCGCCCGGGCAAGGCGTCGAGTTCGATCCCCGAAGTCTGGCCACGCCGGATTTTGGTTTGAAAGCGCTCGGGCAGACGGTAATCGACAAAAATGGCATCGATGTCTTCGACGTTGACGATGTCTGCGCCGTCTTTGAGGTAGTCGCCCACGTTGACCAAGCGAATGCCAGCCAAGCCGTCAAAGGGGGCAATGATCTTCAAACGCGCCGCCGTAGCACGGGCCAATGCCAGCTTGGCCTCGGCAACTTGCTGCGCAGCAGCGCTCTCCTCGAGGGTACGGCGGCTGATGAAGTTTTGTGCCACCAGCTCTGCATTACGGGTGTTGTTGGCCATCGCGATGTTCAGCTCGGCTTGCGCCTGCTGCACTTGGGCGGTCGGAAGCTGGTCGTCAAACTGCACTAGCAGCTGGCCCTTTTTCACACGGTCGCCGTCACGGAAATTAAGCTGCGTGATGCGCCCGCTCACCTCTGGGCGCAAGACCACGCCCTGGCGAGAGCGCAGCGAACCGACTGTCTGGCTTTCATCGACCAGTTTCATCTGCTCGACCTGCGCCACCTCGACCGTGGGTTTGCCGCCCCTTGCACCAGACCCCGCGGCGCTGGCAGCGCCTTGCGGTGCGGGTGCTGCGCCAGCAATTTGGCCTTCAACATTGGCCTTCGCCGGTTGGTTTTGGTACCACCAGGCACCGGCGCCCAAGGTTGCAATCCCAACTGCTGCGATCAAGAGATAAATTGCTTTAGATGCCATGAAACAAGCGCCCCGCGTTGTTGTAATGATGAGTTAACTTGTCAATGTAACAGGGCACCCGGGGACCAAAATGTGGAAAACCCCAAAATTAACCCCGCAGCACCCGAATTTACCTGCACTTCACAATCTCTGCAGGCTCTCGCTCAGCCCTTGCTGCCGGCCCCGCGGGCCGACAAAGCCATCTCGACACCCTTGTTGGCCAGCGCGTCCGCCCGTTCATTGCCAGGGTCGCCGGCATGGCCGCGCACCCAGCGCCAGTCAATCTGGTGACCGCTGCCGCCGACCACGGCGTCCAGGCGCTGCCATAAGTCCACGTTTTTGACCGGGGCCTTGGCCGCCGTGCGCCAGCCGCGGGCTTTCCAGCCGTGAATCCATTCGGTGATGCCTTTCAGGACGTACTCGCTGTCCAGGTGCAATGTCACCTGACAGGGCCGCTTGAGGGCCGATAAGGCCTCGATGACGGCCATGATCTCCATGCGGTTGTTGGTAGTGTCGAGTTCGCCACCAAATATTTCTTTGGTGGTACCCCCGGAACTCAGCAGCGCACCCCAGCCCCCGGGGCCGGGATTGCCTTTGCAGGCACCATCGGTGTAAATGACCACCGGTTCTGCCGGGCTGGAGACGTCGATCATGAAGAGGTCTTTGAATTTGAAGGTAAAGAAGATGAAGAAGATGACGCCATATCTGGCCCGGCTGTCCCGCGGTTGGCCACCACAGCGGGCGCCGGGGCCCTGGCGCTGCGGGTTTTCCAGCCGGGCTCCAAGAGGCGCATGCCGCGCACGCGCTTGGTGGCCACCAAAAAATAGGCCGCACCGAAAATCGGCCACCAGCGCGCGCCCGCCGCGTCCATCCAGCTGAAACGGGCCAGCCAGCGGGCGTTGTCAAAAGCCGGGCTGTAACAACCGAATTGGGCTGATTCAATCTCAAAGCTGAGCAGTCGCAGCCAGTCACGAAGGCGCCAGTGACCGATCAGTTCGCCCCGTTCGGGCAGGAAGGGCTCGCCAAAGCCCAGCCGCCGGCACAGATGCGCGCGTTGCTGGCGCAGACCCCACAGGCTGGCCGGGTTCAGACCGCTGATGACCACGCGCCCCTCCGGCACCAGCACGCGCTCGACTTCGCGCAGCGTGGCGTGCGGGTCCAGGCTGAGCTCGAGCGTGTGCGGCAAAACCACCAGGTCCAGGCTGTTGGCGGCAAAGGGCAAGGCCTCGGAATGGGTCAGCAGCGCTACCTGCTCGACCGGCGCAGCCGCGTCGGGGGCGGCTGAGAGGCCAGCAAAGGCGCTGGCTGGGGTGTCGAGCGCCAGCCATTGATGGGGCATGCGGTTGGCGCGCAAGGCATTCACCTCGGGCAAACCCAGTTGCAAAGCGTGGTAACCAAATATGTCAGTGACCGCCTGGTCAAAACGCCCGCGCTCCCAGTCCAGCAAGTATTCGCCGGGAGGCGTTTTCAGCCAGTCAGTCAAACCTATAATTTGCATGCTCATCAAGACCAAACGATGTGTGTTTTCAGACAGGCTGTCCCAACTGATTCTAGTCAAGCCCCAAGTCGCAAGCCTGCGCTTGCCCGCAGCAGCCCGCCCCCCGGTCCGGATGCTTTTTCATTTCGTAGCTCTGCCTCCCCGGCAGCACCAACCCAGACTTGTATGAACGCTCAAGATTTCGACAAAGCCTGCCTTTCAGCCCCACTGCGCACGCACCAAAGCCGCGCCGGCCGCCTGGCAAGCCTTGCCTTGCTGCTGGGCATGGCCGTGCTGTCCGGTTGCGCAACAACCGGCGCACTGCCCCCCGCCGAGAGCCCGGCCGTTCTTAACGAGCCGCAACCATCCCCGCAAGCTGCCCCGGCTGCCC
>JBIKHR010000348.1:0-2872 GCA_044362035.1 Polaromonas sp.
GGATTGCCGCTGAGCGATTTCGCAGCGCTGTGGCCGAGCATAAATTCGTTGCCGGTGAGCAGCGCATTGAAATCACCATCAGCATCGGCGTGTTTGCACCCGAGACAGTCACCAGCTTTGTCACCGTCCAGACCGTCATGCAGGTCACAGACAAGGCACTCTATGAGGCTAAAAACGCAGGGCGCAACTGCGTGATGGTGCGGGGTTTGACGGACCTGCAGGACTGAGTTTCAACCCGATCAGATGGGTGCGCGGGCGAGGCTGTCAGCTTTGCCCGGCAGTGCAGATTCTGTGAGGGTGAGTTCGCTGATCGTGCGGTTGAGCACTTCGTAGCTGACTGGTTTGAGGAGGTAAGCCTCGAAGGCCGGATCGCCCCCCTCGCGGGCGTGGTCAGTGGCCCAGCCTGTCATGGCAATGATCTGCGGAACCCGGTCGGTGGCGTTCTGGCGTAGTCCCTCGGCCACGGCGTGGCCGTTCATGTCGGGCAACGAAACATCCAGAATCACCAGGTCTGGTACATGCCTGGCGGCGGCCTTCAGTGCGTCTGCACCATTGCCTGCGGTCACCACACGGTGGCCATCCGTTTTCAGCAATGCAGCCACGGCATTGGCCACCTCCTGTTGGTCATCCACCACCAGAATGGACAGCACCTGAAGCGCAGGACCCACGCCGGCATCGTCGCCGGCAAGCCCTGCTGGAGCGTTAGGGGCGGCAGAAGCGGTCACTATGCATGACGGCGGCAAGCGCACCTCAAATTCAGCACCGTGCCCGCGGCCGTTACTGCGGGCATGCACCACGCCGCCGTGCAGCTCAATCAGCCGGCGCACCAGTGACAAGCCCAGCCCCAGACCGGTCTGGGCCTTGTCTGGGTCGTCCAGTTGCACATAGGTGGTAAAGATTTGCTCCAGCTGGTCGGCTGGTATGCCGTAGCCGTGGTCTTTGACCACAAAGACCAAAGCTTGCGCGTCGGGCCGGACGGTCAGCTCGATCTGGCTGCCCTCGGGTGAAAACTTGGAGGCGTTGTGGATCAGGTTGCACAATACCTGGGTGATGCGCGTGGCGTCCACGCGAAGCGTGAGCGCCTGCGTTGGCAGGACCACCTGCACGGATTGTTTTTTGACATCCATCAAAGCAGTGCTCATGGCAACGGCATCACTGGTCAGGCTGTAAAGCGGCACCTCGGCCCACTGCAGTTCGGTCTTGCCCTGGTCAATGCGGGCAACTTCCAGCAGGTCATCCACCAGCCTTTTCATGTGGTGGATCTGGCGCTCGAAGGCCTGCACGGTGGCCTGCTCGGCCGCGCCGCCGGCCTGCCGCTTGAGCAGATCCACACCCAAACCCAGTGCGGCCAGCGGGTTGCGCAACTCATGCGAAAGCACGCTCAGAAACTCACTCTTGCGCAAGTCACTGCGGCTAATCTCGCCCAACGCTTTTTCTTTGGCCAGTCTGTCGCGGGCCAGCATTTCAAGCACCAGCATCATGGTCAGGCTGACAAACACAAAGCGGGCACCGTGGACTTTGAAATCTTCCTGATCGGGCGTCATCAGGTAGCCACCCGCCAGCGTGCTCAAAACCACCAAGGCGCTGCATTTCCAGCCAAAAAACCATGACGCCGCCACGATGGCAAGCACCGCCAGTGCAAAGGGCGCCAAGCGGGCAAGCTCAGGCAGCACAAGCCAGGTCAGTACAAAAGGCGAAATGGAAAGCACGGCCGCCGCCAGCAGGCCATGCGGAAAGAAGGGCCAGGCACGGAATCTTCGGAGTCCTTGCCGGCGCTGTTCTTGATCGTTTTTTTCGTTGAAGAGTTTCAAAGGCTAACAATCGAAGTGACTGAATTTAATTGTTATATAAATAATTGTTATCTGCTAGCTAATAAATTCGATTGGGGGTTTTTGCCTACAAGCACTGAATCAATTCGGCCATGGATGGCCCGGCCCGGGCTTCCTAAAGTAACTGGGGGTGATGCGGCCTGACGCATTGCACTAAAAGGGGGCGTGCATGCTTGATTTTTTCCTGGTCGGTCGCAGCCAGCGAATCGCGTTTCCGCTGTTGCAGGCCTTGCACAGCGCTGATGTGGGGCGTTGTGCCGTGGTCGGCACCCCGGACACCGCCGTGCTGCGGTGGTCACGCCTTTGCCGGCAACACACGGAGATTGACTTTGCCAACGACGATGCGGCATTGCAACACCTCAACGGCCTGGCAGTGCAAAACCCCAGGGCTGTGCTGATTCCGTATGACTGCGAGGGCATCCGCTTGGTGAACCGGCTCAAAAGCCGCTTGACACTGGCAACGCTGCCGCTGCCCGAGCCGGCAACCCTGGACATGTTTGACGACAAATGGGCCTTTCATCAGTTTTGCCTGGGGCATGGGCTGCCGGTGCCGCTCACACTGTGGGTGGGTCTGAAGTCCGCCCTGGACTTCAATGCACTGACGGGGGCGCTGGGTCTGCCCTTTGTCGTCAAGCCGACCAACGCCTCGGGCTCGGTCGGCGTGGTGGTGGTGCACGGGCGCGAGCAGTTTCACAACGACATCATGGACAAGCCCGGCTATGACTTCAGCACGCTGATTGCCCAGCAGTTCATTGAAGGCGCAGACATGGACATCAACCTGCTCGCCCATCAGGGCCTGTTGCGCGCGGTGTCCATTCACCGGCCGGGAGCACAGTACATCGAGTTTGTCGGCCACACACAGCTGGAAGCACTTGCGCAAAAGATCAGTCAGCTCAGCCACTACAGCGGCCTGATGAACGTGGATGCGCGACTTGAAAACGGCAGCGGCCGGGTGTATCTGATCGAGTCCAACCCGCGCTTTTGGGCCACGCTGGCGTCTACCGTTTACTGCGGCCTGAACTTTGCCGAGGCCAGCCTGCAAG
>JBIKHR010000090.1:0-9489 GCA_044362035.1 Polaromonas sp.
AGCGTTTTCGCGTCCGTCCAGGTGGCACCGTCAAGCGCGGTCAAGCCTTCAAACGTCACATTCTGACCAAGAAGACCACCAAAAATAAACGCCATTTGCGCGGTGCCGTCGGTGTCCATGAGACCAATATGGGTCACATGGCACAGATGCTGCCAGGCATGGGTATTTAATTAACGACGAACAAGGAGTAATCACATGCCTCGCGTCAAACGTGGTGTAACGGCTCGCGCCCGCCACAAAAAAGTTCTCGCCCTTGCAAAAGGTTTTCGCGGTCGCCGCGGTAACGTCTTCCGTATCGCCAAAGAAGCGGTAATGAAGGCAGGGCAATATGCCTACCGTGACCGTCGTACCAAAAAACGTGTGTTCCGCCAGTTGTGGATCGCCCGTATCAATGCTGCAAGCCGTTCATTTGGTATGACCTACAGCCAGTTCGCTAACGGCCTGAAAAAAGCCGGTATCGAGATCGACCGCAAGGTCCTGTCTGACATGGCTATTCATGACAGCGCTGCTTTCGGCGCCATCGTGGCTCAAGTCAAGGCCAAGCTCGCTGCTTGATCTTGAAAGTGACCGGCTGTTGAATCAATAGCCGTTCACGACAAGAAAGACATGGGCCGGGGCTTGTAAAAGCTCTGGCCCTTTCTCATTGCGCTTGGAGATCCTGCGCCAACCGTACCCACAGAAAAATGATGAATCCATCCGACGCCCTTGACGAACTGGTGCTGGCTGCCAAAAGCAGTTTTGCCGGTGCTGCGACGCCCGCAGACCTGGAAAATGCCAAGGCGCTGTTCCTGGGCAAATCGGGGCGTGTCACCGAGCTGATGAAGGGCCTGGCCTCGCTCAGTGTGGAAGAAAAAAAATCCCGTGGTGCTGCCGTCAACTTGACCAAGCAAGCCATCGAGTCGGCACTCAACGAGCGCCGGCAGGCGCTGGCAGACGCCGAGCTGCAGACGCAACTCAAGGCCGAAGCGCTGGATGTCTCGCTGCCCGGACGCCAGCACAGTGCCGGCGGTTTGCATCCTGTGTCGCTCACCCTGGAGCGGATCGAAGCCATCTTCGGCTCGATGGGTTTTGATGTAGCCCAAGGTCCGGAGATCGAGACCGACTGGTTCAATTTCACCGCGCTCAACACGCCTGAAGACCATCCTGCGCGTTCCATGCACGACACTTTTTATGTCGAAGGTGGCACCGAAGCCGCGCCCAACTTGCTGCGCACGCACACCAGCCCGATGCAGATCCGCTACGCCGTGCAACATGTCAAAAAACACCGCGCCCTGATCGACGCCGGCGGTCTGATGCCTGAAATCCGCGTGATCGCGCCGGGCCGCACCTACCGCGTGGACAGCGATGCCACGCATTCGCCCATGTTTCATCAGTGCGAAGGTCTGTGGATTGGCGAGAACGTCAGCTTCAAAGACCTGAAGGTTGTCTTCACAGATTTTTGCCGCACCTTTTTTGAGTCGAACGACCTTGTGCTGCGCTTTCGCCCCAGCTTTTTTCCGTTCACCGAACCCAGTGCCGAGATCGACATTCAGTTCCAGACCGGGCCCTTGTCAGGCCGCTGGCTCGAAGTGGCGGGCTCGGGCCAGGTGCATCCGAACGTGGTGCGCAATATGGGCCTGGACCCTGAGAAATACATCGGCTTTGCCTTCGGCATGGGCCCCGACCGCCTGACCATGCTGCGTTACGGCGTCAATGATTTGCGTTTGTTCTTTGATGGCGACATCCGTTTCCTGTCGCAGTTCCAATAAGTCCAATAACAAGAAACCACAAGAACACAGCAAGGCCACACCATGCAATTTCCAGAATCCTGGTTGCGCGAATTTTGCAACCCGCCCCTGAGCACCCAGCAACTCGCCGACACCCTGACCATGGCCGGTCTGGAGGTTGAAGAGCTCCAGCCCGTCGCGCCGCCTTTCACCGGCATCGTGGTCGGTGAAATCAAGGAAGCCGTTCAGCACCCAAACGCCGACAAACTGCGTGTGTGCCAGGTGGACGTGGGGCAGGGCGCTTTGCTCAACATCGTTTGCGGTGCGCCCAACGCGCGCGTCGGCATCAAGGTGCCTTGCGCCATGGTCGGCGCCGAGCTGCCGCCCGGTGAAGACGGCAAGCCTTTCGCCATCAAGATCGGCAAACTGCGCGGCGTGGACAGCTTTGGCATGCTGTGCTCAGCCCGTGAGCTCAAGCTCTCTGAAGACCACGGCGGTCTGCTCGAACTGGCGGCTGAAGCGGTGCTGGGTCAGGACATCCGGGTTCACCTGTCGCTGGACGACACGCTGTTCACCCTCAAGCTCACGCCCAATCTGGCGCATTGCCTGAGCGTGTATGGCGTGGCCCGCGAGCTGGCAGCACTCACCGGTGCGCCTTTGAAGTTGCCCGCTTTCCCCGCCGTGGCTGTCAATGACGCCACGCGTCTGGCCGTCAAGATCAGCGCGCCTGATCTGTGTGGTCGCTTTTCGGGCCGCGTGGTTCGCCATGTCAACACCCGCGCCGCCACGCCCCAGTGGATGGTGGACCGCCTGGCCCGTTGCGGTCAGCGCAGCGTCACCGCGCTGGTCGATATTTCCAATTACGTGATGTTTGAGTTGGGCCGACCTTCGCATATTTTTGACCTTGACAAGATTCATGGCGGCCTGGACGTGCGCTGGGGGCAGCCTGGCGAGTCGCTCAAGCTGCTCAATGGCAACACTGTCACGGTCGATGGCAAGGTGGGCGTGATCGCCGACGATGCGCAGGTCGAGTCGCTGGCAGGCATCATGGGTGGTGACGCTACAGCCGTGTCTGACGACACGCAAAATATTTACGTAGAAGCCGCCTTCTGGTGGCCCAAGTCGATTGCCGGCCGTTCGCGCCGCTACAACTTCTCGACCGATGCCGGCCACCGCTTTGAGCGTGGCGTGGACCCGGGCCAGACCGTGGAGCACATCGAGCGCATCACGCAATTGATCTTGGATATTTGCGGCACTGCGGCCACGCAATGCGGCCCCATCGACGACATCCAGGCCAGCCTGCCGCCAGTCGTGCCCGTCACGCTGCGCGTGGCACGCGCCGTCAAGGTGATCGGCATGCCGCTGACCCAGGCCCAATGCGCTGATGCGCTAAAGCGCCTCGGTTTGCCCGTGACCGAAGGCCCCGGCACGTTGACTGTGTTGCCGCCCAGCTACCGCTTTGACTTGCAGATCGAGGAAGACCTGATCGAAGAAGTCGTGCGCATGGTCGGTTACGAACAGTTGCCCGCTACACCGCCACTGGCGCCTATTTCTGCGCGCATCCGTCTTGAAGCCGAACGCAGCCCGTTTGCCGTGCGCCGCGCTCTGGCCGCGCTGGGTTACCAGGAAACCATCAACTTTAGCTTTGTTGATGAGCGCTGGGAGCACGAGCTTGCCGGCAACCCCAACCCGATCAAGCTGCTCAACCCGATCGCCAGCCAGATGAGCGTCATGCGTTCCTCGCTGGTCGGCTCTTTGGTGCAGGTGCTCAAGTTCAATCTGGACCGCAAGGCCAGCCGCGTGCGGGTGTTTGAACTCGGCCGCGTATTTTTGCGCAGCGCCCAGACGCAAAGCACAGACACCACGGTGGCCGGTTTTGACCAACCCATGCGCGTGGCCGGTCTGGCCTACGGCCCGCTGGACAGCTTAGGCTGGTCGCGCACAGACCGCAATGTTGATTTCTTTGACATCAAGGGCGACGTGCAGACGCTGCTGGCACCGCTACAAGCCGCTTTCGAGCCGGCCACCCATCCGTCCATGCACCCGGGGCGCTGCGCCAGTGTCAGCGTGAACGGTCAGGTGATCGGCTTTGTGGGTGAACTGCATCCCAAGTGGCGTCAGGGCTACGAGCTGGCGCAAGCGCCCATCCTGTTTGAACTGGAACTCGACGCCGTGTTGCAGCGTCGCGTGCCGCAGTTCGCCAGCGTGAGCAAGCACCAGCCTGTCGAGCGCGACCTGGCTGTCATCGTTAGCGAGAGCGTCACCCATGCCTCCCTGATGTCGGCCATCGACAGCGCCGGCATCAGCCAGCTCTTGCGCTCGGCCACGCTCTTTGATGTGTACCGGCCCCAGCAGGCCAGTGCCAGCATGCAACTGGGCGAGAAAAGCCTGGCCGTGCGCCTGGTGCTCAGCAGTGACGAGGCTACACTCACCGACGATCAGATTGACGCCGCCGTCAAGGCCGTGGTGGACCGTCTGCAAAGCGCGCTCGGTGCCCGTCTGCGCGGCTGATCCGCAGCGGCACAGAACGACACACGCATCGCGGGCAAGGAATCGACATGGAATTTACCGTTGAGAGCATGGAAACCCCGGCGCTGACCAAGGCGCATTTGGCTGAGTTGCTGTTTGAGCATATTGGGCTCAATAAGCGCGAGTCTAAAGACATGGTGGACGCCTTCTTTGTGCTGATCTCCGACAGCCTGGTGGAGGGCAAGGACGTGAAGATCTCCGGTTTTGGTAACTTCCAGATTCGCACCAAGGCCCCGCGTCCAGGCCGCAACCCGCGCACTGGCGAGCCCATTCCCATTGAGGCGCGCCGGGTTGTCACCTTTCATGCCAGCCACAAGCTCAAAGAGCAAATCCAGGGCGACTAGCCGTCTGCCCCGAAGCGGGTATTTTAAAAAAATACCTTGCAATGGTTTGCAGTTGCAGGGGTCTTAGAGTAAATTCGTAGCTTTCCTCAACAGTGCATTGATTTCCTTGGAGAAAGCTCTTCCCTCAATTCCCGCCAAACGCTATTTCACCATTGGTGAAGTGGGTGATTTGTGCGGCGTGAAACCTCATGTGCTCCGTTATTGGGAGCAAGAGTTCACGCAGCTGCGTCCGATGAAACGGCGCGGGAACCGCCGCTACTACCAGCACCATGAAGTGCTGATGATCCGCCGCATCCGCGATCTGCTCTACGACCAGGGCTTCACCATCAGCGGTGCGCGCAACAAGCTCCAGGAAATCGTGCAGACCGAGCGCGACAAACGCCGCAATGGCGAGGTCATGCTGGAAGGCGTTGAAGAGTTTGACGACGTTGACGCAGACATTGACGATCAGCCGGAGGCCGCAGATTTTGATCAGCTAGAGACCAGCGACTTGCCCGCTATTTTTCGTGACGGCATGTCACGTCAGCGGCTTGAACTCGTGCGCCGCGAACTCACCGAAATACGCGACCTGCTCGCTGCCTGAGGCCCGCCTGGCGATTTGAAGCACGCTATAATTTCTAGCTTCGGTGTGTGGCGCAGCCTGGTAGCGCACTTGCATGGGGTGCAAGGGGTCGAAGGTTCGAATCCTTTCACACCGACCAAGAGACAGTTCAAAGGCCTTCAAGGAGCGATTCTTGAAGGCCTTTTTCATTGGTGAATCAATGGCTTTGGCTGCAACGGCGTACAAAGCCCGACATTGACAGCCAAGCCAAAGCGGGGGTACAACCGGGGGTACAGGAGGCCTTTTTAGTGCTTTTAGTGGACGTTCCCCCCACTTGGCACTTTGAGAGCCGTTTTGCACCCCTACCGGATGTACTGCCATGCTCACCGACTCCCAATGCAAAAACGCGGTTTGTCCGCCTGATAAGCGGCATATGCGGTTTGCCGACGCGGGTGGGCTTTACCTTCAAGTCAGTCAAGCCGGATCAAAACGCTGGTTCTGGAAGTACCGGATCGACGGCGCTGAAAAACAATTGGCACTTGGCAGCTATCCGGCGGTTTCGCTGAAGGCAGCGAGGGAAGCGCGGGACGATGCGCGCGCTCAAAAACGAAACGGACATGATCCAGTGGCAGCACGCAAGCTGGCCAAGTTGAAGGACGCTGCCCTAGGCGCTGACTCCTTCAAGGAAACGGCGCTTGAATGGTTTGGCAAGCATGAAAGCCGGTGGAGCACGCATTACGCCATCCGAGAAAAACGCAATCTGGAAAAAGACTTGTTCCCGCACCTAGGCGCACGGCGTATCAGCGAGATCGAGCCGATTGAACTTTTGGCCGTGGTGCGCAAGGTGGAAGAACGCGGCGCGCTTGACGTAGCTCACCGAGTATTGAGCACGGCGCGGGCGGTTTGGCGCTACGCAGTGGCCACTGCACGCACGCCAAGGGACATTACAGGCGACATTGCAGGCGCGCTGACACCTCACCACGGAAAACACTTTGCGGCCATTACAGAGCCGGTAAAGCTGGGCGAACTGATTCGCGTGATCCGTGGCTATCAGGGCGGGCCGATTGTGCGGGCGGCGCTGCAATTGGCCCCCATGCTCTTTCAGCGGCCTGGCGAACTGAGAGCGGCTGCATGGGCTGAGATTGACCTTGATGCGGCGCTATGGACTATTCCGGCGGCGCGCATGAAGCGCAAGAAGGAGGGCAAGGAAAACGGCGAACCTCACCTTGTGCCATTACCCGTTCAGGCCGTGGCCATACTTCTCACATTGCACCCACTTACCGGACACGGCGCGCTGGTGTTTCCCGGCGAACGAAGCCATGAACGGCCTATCAGTGACAACACCTTACGGGCGGCGCTGCTGACGCTGGGTTACGGGCCAACAGTGCAGAGTGTTCATGGCTTCAGGGCAACCGCGCGAACGATCCTGGCCGAAGTGCTCGACATTGATCCGCTGGTGATCGAGGCGCAATTGGCCCACGCCGTCAAAGACGCTAACGGACGCGCCTACAACCGCACGCAGTACATAAAGCACCGAGCCGGGATGATGCAGCAATGGGCCGACTACCTAGACAAGCTGGCGAGGGGTGCTGACGTGATCCCCTTCAAGGCAGCGTAAGTTTTAGACCACGCCTAGCCACGGACTAATTACCCGTGGTGAAAACCGGGACACCCTGACCCGGCGGCGCTGGTTTTCTTTTCAGGAGAGTGACAGGGGACGACATGGAACATCCGATATATCCAAAGCTGGTCGGGATTGGGGCAGCAAATAATATGCTGCCCGCGAAGCACGAAAGCCCCGACTTATCTGCCTTTCTATCAATAGGATTGCTAGTTACAGAAAACGATCCGAAAGACGACCATATCTTGCCATTCATCGATGCGGTTTTGCATCAGGCTGCGCTCCAAGGACTGCCCGCGAATACGCCTAGGGTGGTGGCAGAAAAAATGGGCAAGCCCCACCTTACGTGGCCCGAATATTTGAACGCTCTTGTAGCGATTGGAATTGACATAGACGAGCTATCAGCCCAAGCCAAAACTTTGTTCGACAACTACTTGCACGGCGTATCAGAAAGCAAAAGGAAGGCAGCGGCGTTTTTTGAGCTGTTTAAAACAAAGTGGGCTGTTTCCGATGAGCAGGTACGGCTACACATAGACTGCATCTCTATTTACGATTTTGTGGAACTAGTGCTTGTGCATTCAGACGCGGCTAAAGCACGAAGCGGCGCATCTATACGTCATCGCGAAACCCGTGCGATGAAAGCAGAGGTCTTTGCGTGGCTGAATGCCAATATGAAGAACCACAAAAGCATGGATGCCGCTGCTCAGGCCATCACCAAGCAACAGCCTATTGTTTTCAGGACTGCGCGTGATTGGGTCGGCGAATGGAACAAACTACGCTCTGCCAGCACACCGTAACCCCCACTGGCAGACTGTCCGGTAAGCCAGTACAGAGGCTTACAAAGCAGGACTGAAAATTTCACACTTTCCCCATCGCAACAACGGCAGACAAAGCCGGTTAAGAAGGGGCAGAGATGATCATCAGAATTGCAGCGGTTAAGGCTGAATCAGGCCATGCGTCACACACAAGCGTTTACAACAACGTCAACGCGGGCTTATTCACCAAGCCGGTAAAGATCGGGCAGAGGGCTGTTGGCTGGCCACTCGATGAAGTGCAGGCCATCAATGCCGCGCGCATAGCCGGTAAGTCCGAAGCGGAGATACGCGAACTGGTGAACCGGCTGCACGCCAAGCGCACCGAGTCGGCAACGGCGTAAGGGGTCGGCGATGCACACAGACACCCAGCAAAACAAAAAGCCCACCGGGAGCGCTAACTACCCGGCAGGCCACACAGACAGCCAAATTTTACCGAGCGACATAGACACCGGCAAGGCCTTTGCCAAGCTAGCGGCGCGTTTCGCATTGACAGGCCACACCCTGACGCGCTGCACCTCACCAGACGGCGCGGTAATGTACTACGCGGGGCGCTGGGGCATGAGCCGGGCCTTGCCGGACTTGCAAGCGGCGGCGCAATTGCTGACGCAGATTGGCGGTGCAGCATGAACGGCGCTATCGAGCAATTCAGAGCCGCCATTGCAGCGGCGGGACCGACACCACCGGATGACGTGAAGGCAGACGGTAAGATTCACAGATTCAGTACCAACGGGCGGCGCGGCGATGATTCGGGCTGGTATTGCCTGCACCTGGACGGCGTAGCGGCTGGCGCTTTTGGCTGCTGGCGTACCGGCTTGCAATCAAGCTGGTGCGCAAAGTCCGACACGGCGATGACACCGTTTGAGCGTCAAGCCCATGCGGAGCGAATCATGGCCATGAAGGCGCATCGTGACGCGGACAAAGCACAGGCACAAGTCAAGGCCAGCGAGGCAGCGGCGGCATTATGGGCGCAAGGCGAAGCGGCTAACGCACACCCTTACTTGACCACTAAGGGCGCGAAGGCGTACGGCGTGAAGGTGTTTGGCGACGCGCTGCTGATCCCCATTCGGGACACGGCGGGCAAGCTTCACAGTCTGCAAACGATTGACGGCGACGGCGACAAGCGCTTTCACCCCGGCGGACGCGTCAAGGGCTGTTACCACGCCATAGGCAAACCCAGCGGCAACGATGGGCGGCTGATCGTGTGTGAAGGCTATGCAACCGGCGCAAGCATTCACGAAGCCACGGGCGCGGCGGTAGCGGTGGCCTTCAACGCGGGCAACTTGGAAGCCGTGGCAGTGGCTTTGCGCGCCAAGTACCCGGCCATGCAACTTGTCATTGCAGCTGACGACGACCACCTGACCGAAGGCAATCCCGGATTGACCAAAGCGAAGGCGGCGGCGCTGGCTGTGCGGGCGCTGGTGGCAGTGCCATCGTTCCCGGCGGGCAGGCCAGACAAGGCCACGGACTTTAACGACCTGCACGCACTGATGGGCCTGGACGCGGTGCGCAGCGGGATCGACGGCGCAAGCCCCACACACTCAGAAAACGGCAACGATTGGCCAGAGCCGACACCCTTGCCTGACGCCTTACCGCCGGTAATGCCTTTTGACGCCGATCTATTGCCCGTGGCTTTGCGCGCCTGGGTGATGGACATTGCACACCGTATGCAGTGCCCGGCGGACTTTCCGGCGGTGGCGGCGCTGGTGGCCATATCGAGCCTGATCGGCGCGCGTGCTGTGGTTCAACCGAAGGCCAAAGACGATTGGCAGGTAGTCCCTAACCTTTGGGGCGCAGTAGTGGGCAGGCCGGGCGTGAAGAAGTCCCCGGCCATGAGCGAAGCACTTAGGCCATTGAACCGCCTGCAAGCCAACGAGATCGAGCGCTGGCAGCTTGAGCATGAAGCCTGGGCACTGGACGGCAAAGTAATGGCCAT
>JBIKHR010000349.1:0-2862 GCA_044362035.1 Polaromonas sp.
CAATCACCTTAAACAGGTAGGCGTAGTTCAGCTCGCCGATGTCGGGTTCATGGCGCTCGGGCACGCCGGCGATCTGGAAGTGACCGACCTGGCCGGTGGGCAGGTACTGGCGGATTTTCATGGCCACATCGCCTTCGACGATCTGGCAGTGGTACAGGTCCATCTGCACTTTCAAATTGGGCGCACCGACCGCCGCCACCACCTCATGGGCGTGGTCTTGCCGGTTGAGAAAAAACCGGGGCACGTCGCGCGTGTTGATGGGCTCGATCAGCACGTCGCGACCACGGCTGGCGGCCAGCTCGGCGGCCCAGCGCAAATTGGCCACGTACAGCGGCTGCAATTCTTCACGCGCCTGACCTTCGGGCACCAGGCCGGCCATCAGGTGAATGCGCGGGCAGTCGAGTGCGTCGGCATAGTCCAGCGCCATCTGCACGCCGGTGCGGAACTCGGCCTCGCGACCGGCCACCGCCGCCGTGCCGCGCACGCCGGCCTTGTCCCAGGCATGCGCAATGCTGTCGGCGTCAGTGCCACCCGCCGGCGCATTGAACAGCACTTGCTTGAGGCCGTTGCCCTGGAGGCGGGCCGCCAGCTCTTGCGGGCGCCAGGCGTAGGGGAACAGGTATTCAACGGCCTTGAAACCATCTTTGGCCGCCGCTTCAAAGCGCTCCAGAAAAGGCAGCTCGGGGTACATCAAAGAGAGATTGGCGGCAAATTGGGGCATGTCTGAAGCTAACTTGAAACGTGGGGTAATGAAGGGTGGCGCACTAAAAGGGTTACCAGCGCGCACCGAAGGTCTGGCGCAATTCCTGAATTTGTGCTTCGCTCAAAGTCTCCGGCGCAACCGGGCAAGCCAGCATCAGACGGGCGGTTTCTTCCAGCTCTTCAAGCGTGGCCATGGCCGCAGCCGGGCTGTCGTGCCAAACATTGGGGCCCAGGCGGTCCAGCATCACGGCGCGGATCGGTGTGCCCTGCCGGCCATAGCGTTCAATGGTCTGGCTGACCAGCGCCGCGGCCGCCGTATCGCCGGGGCGGTGATAAGCAATGCGTGGCACATGCCCGACCTTCATGACGAAATAAGGTGTCAGTGCCGGCAGCAACTCGAGGCTGGCCCGGTACGAATGCTGCAAGCTCAGCGCCACGCAATGGGTGCTGTGGGTATGGATGACGCAGGCCGTGGCCGCATCAAAAGGCTGGCTGGCGGCGTAAATACTGCGGTGCAAGGCAATGGTCTTGCTGGCCTTGTCACCGCTGGTTTGCTCACCCTTGGCGTCCAGCCGGGCCAGGCGGGCCGGGTCCAGAAAACCCAGGCAGGCATCGGTTGGCGTGATCAGAAAGCCGTCGTCCAACCGCACGCTGATATTGCCGGCGCTGGCGTGCACATAGCCGCGCTCAAACAGGCTTTGGCCAACGCGGCAGATCTCTTCGCGCGCCCGTGCTTCTGCGCTGCTCATGACCGTGCTCCGCCAGCCAGCGCCGTGAAGGCCTTGGTGAAAAAATCAACAGTGCCAAAGTTGCCAGATTTGAGCGTCAGGTGCAGCCCGTCTGCAGCGACATCACTCATGGCGTGGCACCAGGGCACGCCCGGGTCAATTTGCGGGCCGATCTGCATCTGCGTCACGCCCAGCGCCTGCACGCAGGCGCCCGAGGTCTCGCCGCCAGCCACCACCAACTGGCGCACGCCGAGTTGCACCAGGCCACGCGCAATCGCAGCCAGACCATGCTCGACCATTGCGCCGGCATCGGCCACGCCCAACCGGCCTTGCACGGCCTGGATGGTGTGCGCCTCGGCACTCGAGTAAACCAGCACCGGGCCGGCCGGCAGCAGCGGCGCGGCCCAGGCCAGCGCCTCGGCGGCCACATCCTCGCCGGCGGCCAGGCGTAACGGGTCTACCAAAAAAGCCGGGCGACCCAGGCTGCGCCAATGCGCCACCTGCGCCAGCGTGGCCAGCGAGCAACTGCCGGACACCACGGCCTGCAGGCCGCCGGCCGGCGGCAGTTGCCCGGCCTGGCTAGAAGGCGCCAAACCAAAGTTGGCCGGCAAGCCAATCGCTACGCCAGAGCCGGCGGTGACCAGCGGCATGCCCTTGAGCGCCGGGCCCATGCGCAGCAAGTCGTCATTAGAGACCGCGTCCACGATGGCCACGCCCACACCCTCAGCGCGCAACTGGCCGATACGCTCGGCAATAGCAACCTCGCCCCGCGCCACCACGCTGTGGTCAATCAGCCCGACCTTGCGCCGAGTCTGCGCCTGCATCACGCGCACCAGGTTGGCGTCAGTCATGGGCGTGAGCGGATGGTTTTGCATGCCGCTTTCGTTGAGTAAGACATCGCCGGCAAACAGGTAACCCTTGAACACCGTGCGCTTGTTGTCCGGAAAGGCCGGCGTGGCGATGGTGAAGTCGGTGCCCAGCGCGTCCATCAGCGCCTCGGTCACCGGGCCGATATTGCCTTCGGGCGTGCTGTCAAAGGTCGAGCAGTACTTGAAGTAAATCTGCGCCGCCCCCTGGGCTTGCAACCATGTGAGTGCGGCCAGCGACTGGCTCACCGCCTCGGCCGGTGCCACCGTGCGTGACTTGAGGGCAACCACCACCGCGTCCACATTGGCACCCAGGGGCCTGGTCGGCACGCCGATGGTTTGCACCACGCGCATGCCGGCACGCACCAGGTTGTTGGCCAGGTCACTGGCACCGGTGAAGTCGTCGGCAATGCAACCTAGCTGAACAGTTGTAGCCCCCACGCTCCCCACTTCGTGTGGTTCGCTGCCCCCCGAGGGGGCGCTTTTTTCCTTGGGGCGGCCCTGCGGCAAACTATTAGCCCCCACGCCTCCCTGCGCTGCGGCTGTCATTTCTTCTTCGGCAGTTC
>JBIKHR010000350.1:0-2858 GCA_044362035.1 Polaromonas sp.
TGAAGAGCGGCCAGTTGCGCCTGCTGGCGGTCACTTCGCGCACGCGCATGTCGAACGTGCCTGAATTGCCCACCGTCATTGAAGCCGGTTTCCCCAACCTGGTGGCTGAGAACTTCCTGGGCATTTCGGCCCCGGCCGGCGTGCCGCGTGAAGTGGTGGACAAGGTGCACGCCGCCATGGCCGAGATCATCAAGCGGCCCGATGTGCTGCGCAAGCTGGAAGACCTGGGCACCGCGCCCCAAGCCATGAGCCCTGCCGAGTTCACCGCCTTTGTCACCAACCAGGTCACTGCCTGGGCACCGGCCGTCAAGGCCTCTGGAGCCAAACTCAATTGAAGGCCGCTGCTGCTTCTGCTGCGCTTGTGCTGTTTGGCCCGCGTGGCCATGGCGGTTTCAACCAGGCCGGTCTGGCAGGCGCCGAACGGGCGCGCGCCCTGGGCGCTGCCATCGACGTTCACTGGTGCGAGCCGCCGGCCGACCGGGCTGATTTTTTGCGCGAACTGGCGCGCCGTGGCTACGGTCTGATCGTCGCCCATGGCGGGCAGGGCGATGCGCCGGTGGCCGCTGTCGCCCATGAATTTCCGGCGCAGTCTTTTGCCATCACGCAGGGCCACTTTCTGGCGCCCAACGTGGCTTGCTATGAAGTGCTGCAAGAGCATTCGGCCTTTTTGGCCGGCGTGCTGGCCGCGGCCACAACGCGCACCGGCGTGGTCGCTCACATGTCAGGTGAGCGCGTGTTGCCGGGGCTCAAGGGCAGAGCGGCTTTTGCCGACGGCTTGCAGCAGCAAGACCCGGCGGTGCGGTTGCTCACGCTGTTTTGTGGCAACCAGCATGACGAGGCGCTGGCTTACCGCGTGGTCAGTGCGCAGGCCGATGCCGGTGCCGACCTGCTGTTTGCCATGATCGACGGCGGGCGCCCCGGCGCGATTCGCGCTTGCCGCGAACGCGGTGTGCAGCAGATCGGCAATGTGCTCGACTGGACGCAGCGCGAGCCCGACGTGTTCATCGCCTCGGCCCTGGCTGACTCGGGTTACTGCATTGAGCTGGCCGTCCAAGACTGGCTGGCCGACCGCCTGTGCTGCGGCGCCGTGCGCGCCATCGGCCTGGAGGCTCCCGCGCAAGTGGGTCTGGCCGTGGCGCCGCGTGCCAGTTCAGCTGCGCTAGCGCGAGTCGAGCATTTCCGCCTGGCCTTGCTCAGTGGCAGCTTGCAGCCGCAGGCTAGTTACGACGGACCTGAGATGAGCTTGCCAGCCGCCTAGGGTTTCAGCCAGACCCATCGCCGGGTCCGGTGTATCAGCCGCCATTCAAAGCGCAAACTCATAGCCCACAGTAATCGGCGCATGGTCTGAAAACCGTTCGTCTTTGTAGATCGCTTCGCTGCGCGCCAGCGCGGCAAAGGCCGGTGTGGCCAGGTGGTAGTCGAGCCGCCAGCCCACGTTCTTGGCGTAGGCCTGGCCGCGGTTGCTCCACCAGGTGTAGCAGTCCTCGGTGGTGTCTGGCTGCAAGTGCCGGTACACATCGACCATGCCGCCGCCGGTTTCGTCGTGGCGCAGCAAGCCGCTCATCCAGTCGCGCTCTTCGGGCAAAAAGCCGCTGTTCTTTTTGTTGCCCTTGAAGTTTTTCAAATCAATTTCCTGGTGCGCGATGTTGATGTCGCCGCACAGCACCACTTCGCGGCCGGCGTTTTTGAGCGCCAGCAGGTGTGGCCGCAACTCGGCCAGAAAACGGAACTTGGCGGCCTGGCGTTCTTCGCCCGACGAGCCGCTCGGAAAGTAGCAGCTGATGATGGACAGCTTGGACGCCTGCGCGCGGCCGGGGCGGTCAAAGCGCAGCTCGACATAGCGGCCTTCGGCGTCAAATTCACTGGAGCCGTAACCGATGATGACGTCGCTGGGTTCGTGCCGCGTGTACACGCCGACGCCCGAGTAACCTTTTTTCTCAGCGAACTGAAAGTGGCCCTGGAGGCCGGCCAGTGTCTCGAAGCGCCCGGCCATGTCGGGGGCCTGGGCTTTGATCTCCTGCACGCAAATACAATCGGGCCTGGCTTTTTCAAGCCAGGCTTCGACGCCCTTGCTGGTGGCGGAGCGGATGCCATTGAGGTTGAGGCTGGTGAGTGTGAACAAGGAATTTCCCATGACAACAAGTAAGGCGGCCAACGACATGCTGGCCCAGCAGTTTGTGCAATTCTCGCTGGATTGCGGGGTGCTCAAGTTCGGGGAGTTCAAAACCAAGGCCGGCCGCATGAGCCCCTATTTTTTCAATGCCGGTTTGTTTGACGACGGCGCCAAGCTCGGGCGCCTGGCCGGCTTTTATGCGCAGCGTCTGGTGGACAGCGGCATGGCGTTCGACATGATTTTCGGCCCCGCTTACAAAGGCATCCCGCTGGGTGCTGCAGTGGCCATTGAGTTGGCACGCTTGGGGCGCAACGTGCCTTTTGCCTACAACCGCAAAGAGATCAAAGACCACGGCGAGGGTGGCAGTCTGGTGGGCGCGCCGCTCAAAGGGCGTGTGCTGATCGTTGACGACGTGATGAGCGCCGGCACCGCCGCACGCGAGTCGATTGCGCTGATCAAGGCGGCCGGCGCCACGCCCCATGCGGTGGCTATTGCGCTGGACCGCCAGGAAATGGCGACTGAAACCCAGGCCGACGGCAGCACCCGCGATGTGCCCTACAGCGCCGTGCAGTACGTGCGCGAGCAGGTTGGCTTGCAGGTGTGCGCGATTGCAGAACTCAGCGACTTGCTGGCCTACCTGAGCGCGCAACCTGGCAATGCCATGGGTGAGCACCTGAGCCGGGTGGAGGCTTACCGCGACCGCTACGGCGTGCAGTGAAGCCCGCGGCCTGAGGCCCGACGCTTA
>JBIKHR010000351.1:0-2855 GCA_044362035.1 Polaromonas sp.
AAGCCCGAAGCCTGCATGACGTATTCCATCGGTTTCAGGGCGCCTGGCGAGGCCGAATTGGCCGGTGCCTTGTTGCAGCGACTGGCCGACTTCTGCTCTGACGACGGCGAAGCCCTGGCCACGCCCAGAATTTACAAAGACCCGAGTCAGGCGGCTACCGACCACCCAGCGGCCCTGCCGGCGGCCCTGACCGAATTTGCACGCGCCGCTGTGGCCGCGGCCCTGAAAGACCCGCTGGCACTGGCCTGCGTCCTGGGCGAATACCTCACAGAGCCCAAAGCCTCGGTCTGGTTTGATGACAGCCGTGCCGCCGGCGACACCTTGTTGGATGGAGCCCATGGCGTGGCTCTGGATGCCCGCACGCGCATGATGTATGACGACAACCATATCTTCATCAACGGCGAGAGTTATCGGGCCAAGGGTGCAGACGCGGTGCTGATGCACCGTCTGGCCGATCAACGCAGTCTGAGCGCAGGGCAAATGCGTAAGGCCAACCAGGCAGCACGCGAGCTCTTGGCTGACTGGCTGGACGCGGGCTGGCTGGTGCAGGGGAGAGCCTAAGAGGCCACTTGATGGGGCGCAGTTTGCGCATTTAGCCTGGGTTTTTGCACCAATTTGCTTAATTTTTGACAAACTCGGCTGTACGTCTGTGGGTTTATACGGATATACTTCTAAGTTGGGCTGGAAGAGCTCCAATTCTCCTGCCTGAACAATGGACTGACTGCTTTTGGTTGGCCATTCCCGGAAAATTGTTTTCTTATATTCATCAAGGAATCGAAAAATGAACAAATCACTCGTTTTGGCAGCGATCGTTGCAGCTGTTGCTCTGGCCGCTTGCGGTAAGAAAGAAGAAGCACCAGCTCCTGCACCAGCACCTGTTGCTGCGCCTGCACCAGCACCCGCTGCTGACGCATCGGCTCCTGCCGCTGCTGCTTCTGCACCAGCTGACGCTGCTGCAGCCGCCGCTGCCGCCGCTGCTGCACCTGCTGCCAAGAAGTAATTCTTAGCCGCCATGAAAAAGCCGCCTCTTGAGGCGGCTTTTTTTCGTCCATCTTTTGCCCTTAAGCGCTGACCTGCACCCAATCGGTGCCATCAACAGGGTCGGCCACCAACAATTCAGGGCCTCCCCACAATGGTGCGCCCGCAGCCGTCAGTGCTGATAAGGCCAATTCCGGTCGGTTGTTTTGTGCGCTCAGGTGTGCGGCCACCACCTTGATCAACCCGGGGTGAGCTATGGCCTTTGCAATGTCTGCCGCTGCTTGGTTGGACAGGTGGCCGTAGGGGCCGCCCACCCGCTTTTTGAGAAACGCCGGGTAAGTTGATTTCTCAAGCAAATCCGGGTCGTGGTTGCACTCCAGCAGCAGGGCGTGGCAGCCGGCCAGGTGCGCCAGCACATGCGCTGTAGCATGCCCCAAATCGGTGAGAACGCCCAGTTTGAACTGGCCGTCGGAACAAGTGAGCTGCAGCGGTTCACGAGCGTCATGCGGCACGGTGAAGGGCGTGATCTGAAGTTCACCCAGGTCGATGGTCTGCCCGTCGGCCGTGAGTTTCAGCAGGCCGTCAAAGTCGGGGCTGCCTACGGCTTCGTAAGTGCCCCGGCTCATCCAGATCGGCACGCGGTGCTGCAAGGCGAATTGCCTCGCGCAACCAATGTGGTCACTGTGTTCGTGGGTGATGAAGATGGCGTCCAGCGCCTGTTCGTCCAGTCGGGCCTGTGCCAGGCGTGAAGACAGTTGCTTGAGGCCCATTCCGCAGTCCACCAGCAGGCGCGTAGTGCGAATGCCGCTGGCTTGAACCAGCGTGGCATTGCCGGAGCTGCCGCTCCCCAGGTTTTTGAACCTTAGCACCTGCGGCAGTGGGCTTGGCTGGTTTACTTCAGGTCGTCGGCCAGCACCTGCACGATGCGCTGGGCATTGCCCGAGGTATCGGGCTTGCCGTCGGCGTTGAGCACCGAGACGCTGGTGCTCTCACCCTTGGCGGTCAGGGCAATCTGGTACTTCAAAGGTGCCGGGGTGGCTGGTGTGCTGCTGAACAAATTACCAAAGAAGCCGCTCGATTTGGTGTCGGCATTGGGCGCCACATAGCGCACAAAATACAGGCCCTTGCTGCGGTCGCGGTCTTCAACAGTGAAACCGGTGCGGTCCAGGCCTAGGCCGACACGCCGCCAGGCGCGTTCAAAGTTGTCTTCGATTTGCAGCACGGGCAGGTTGTTGACCGTCTCGATGCGCGAAGTCTGGCGCGCAGCACTGCCGGCCAGCAAGGCCTTGGACTGGTCTTGCGACACGCCCAGCTTGACCATCAGACGGCGCAAAAACTCAGCTTCAAGTTCGGGGTCGGCCGGACGGGCTTGCCAGACGGTGGAGGTGCTGGTGGAGCTTGAGCCCGTGACCACTTCGACCATGCCGCGGTGGCTGATGAAAATTTCGGTACCGCCGTTGGTCGAACGCTCCAGGCGCGTGCGGAACTTGTCGCGCTCGCCGGTGGAGTAAAGGCTTTCCAATACGCGGCCCAGGGTGTTGCGGATGAAATCTTGCGGCAGCTTGGCGCGGTTTTCAGCGAAGTCGGTTTCCAGGATACCCAGGTCGGCTTGTTCGATGGTCAGCTGGAAACCACTTTCTTTCCAGAACTCACGCACCGGCTCCCAGACCTTGTCTACAGGGCGGTTGATGACCAGCCAGCGCTGGTTGCCGGCGCGCTCAATGCGCACATCACCCACACTGGACGCCGCAGTGGGCACTTGGCCGGCCCTGCTGGCTTGGTCTGCCCTGAAGGTGCTGGCGGTGACTGTCACGCCCGGCACGGCATAGCGGTTTTCACGCGTCAGTTGACTCAGATCTGGCGGAACAGCGAGTGAA
>JBIKHR010000352.1:0-2853 GCA_044362035.1 Polaromonas sp.
TCAACCAGCACGCCACCCAGCGTGGTGCCGTGGCCGGCCAGGTACTTGGTGGCCGAATGAACGACCACGTCGGCGCCCAACGCCAGCGGGTTGCACAAGAAGGGGCTGGGCACGGTGTTGTCGATGACCAGCGGCACACCGTGCGCGTGGGCCACGTCGGCCACGGCGGCAATGTCGAGCACCTGCAAGCTGGGGTTGCCCAGGCTTTCGGCAAACACGGCGCGGGTGTTGGGCTGCATCGCGGCGGCAAAGGCTTCAGGCCGGGCGGCATCGACAAAGGTGGTCTGAATGCCGAACTTGGCCAGGCTGACCGCCAGCATGGTGACCGAGCCACCATACAGGGTGCCAGCCGCCACCACGTGGTCACCGGCTTGCAAAATGGTCATCAGCGCCATGGTTTCAGCAGCCATGCCTGACGACGAGGCCACCGCGGCCCGCCCGCCCTCCAGCGCAGCCACACGCTCTTCAAACGCTGCCACCGTGGGGTTGCTCAACCTCGAGTAAACATTGCCGAAGGTCTGCAGGTTAAAGAGCGAGGCGGCGTGCTCGGCGCTGTCAAACACAAAACTGGTGGTCTGGTAAATGGGCAGGGCCCGGGCGCCTGTGGCTGCATCGGGAATCTGCCCGGCATGGATGGCGAGGGTTTCAGGTTTGAATTGACGTTCAGACATGGCGGGGGCTTTGCGTTGAACTTTGAAAACTAGTGAGCTCGCCGGGCCGAAATGACGCCGGTGTTGACCCCGACCCAATTCAGACCGCCAAACAGGCGCGCATGTTCGATCTTGACGCAGCGGTTGTAGACCGAGGCCAGGCCGGCTTGTCGCGCCAGTTGGTCAGCTTCCAGGTTGTGCACGCCGATTTGCTGCCACAGGCATTTGGCGCCTACGCGAACGGCTTCTTCGGCCAGCGGTAACACGTCTTCGCTGCGGCGAAAAACATCGACCATGTCCACCGGTTGCGGTATGTCAAGCAAGCTGGCATACACCGTTTCGCCCAAAATCTGCTGGCCAGTGGCGGCGTAGCGCGGGTTGACGGGAATGATCTTGTAGCCGTGCGATTGCATGTACTTGGCGGCAAAAAAGCTGGGCCTGTGCCACTCGGCCGACAAGCCGACCACGGCGATGGTTTTACATTGCCGCAGCAAATCCCTGAGCGTGCTGTTGTCGTTGTGCATGGTTAAATCTTAACGGGAAAGCGCCGAACATCCCATTGTCGGGAACCCTGCCTGAGCGGCAGACCGCATGTCAGAACTGCGGGCGTGACAACAGTTGTTTTCAGCTCGCCCGGGGGCCCTGTTAAGGGACGTATTGAACGGGGGCAAGGTCACATCGCCAGCTTGAATAAAAGAACTGAAGCCAATACAAAACCACCTATAAAAAGGGTCTCAACAACAAAGAGCATCAAGGGTTTCCAGCCCATGTTCAAAAGATCCTCAATGCTCGTTTTGATGCCAGCTGCTGCAATGGCCAAAACCAGGCACAGTCGTGAAATGTCTGTCGCTGTGTCGACCCATAGCGATGGTAAAAGCTGTGATGTAGCCAATAACATCATGACAATGAATGCGATCAAGAATGCCGGGATCAAGGGCATCGTTACGTCATCCTCGCCCAGGTCTTGGCTGTTACGGTAAAGAAAGGAAATCACCATCACAACAGGCACCAGTAACATCACTCGAAAAAGTTTGACCACTGTGGCAACTTCACCGGCTTGTGGGCCGATGATCATGCCAGCCGCCACAACCTGCGCAACATCATGGATGGTGCCGCCCAAGAATATGCCTGCAGGCGTTTGCGAAAGTTCAAGCCATTGAGTCAAAAGTGGGTACACCACCATGGCCACAGTGGATAAAACAGTGACAGACACAATAGCCAATAATGTGAAACGCTGATTTTCTTTGGTTTGTGGCAATACAGCGGAAATAGCCAATGCTGCCGAAGCACCACATATAGCCACCGAACCACCTGATAGCAAGCCCTCGTCGCGCGAACGGCCGAACTTGGATGCAGCCCAAACACCGAACAGGATGGTCAGCACCAGTCCTGAAAAAATAACAAATGCAACCGCTGGACCCAAATTCACCACCTGCCCAACGGTAATGCGTGCCCCCAACAGTGCAACTCCAATGCGAAGAACCGATCGTCCGCAAAAGTCAACGCCCGGTTTCACGCTGGCGTGTTTATTCAAAAAGTGAAACGACAGGCCGAACAATAAAGCGTAAAGCAGCAATGGTCCGCCAAAATGCGCGGAGAGAAAATTTGCCGCCAGTGCAATGACAATGCAAACCAAAGTGCCTGGCGCATAGCGACGCAAAGCATGCCAAAGGAGGTCGGCAAATTTTAAAAACATCAGGGGTTTTTGGAAGAAATTGGCAGCAACATCGGATGAAGTCAGCTAGTCTTTGCAATTGTTGGTAAAGCGGGTCATCCATCAATAATCCGAAGCAGAATCTGCCCCTCTTCGCGAGCAAATTGCCTGTTAATGAATGAACTCACGTGGATTGAGGGGCGCAGATGCCAAACTGTTTCCTGACACTGTTGTATTCACTGGGTTAGACCTTCGCTCTGACCGCAGGGCTGATCAAACTTTACCCTGCCAGCTTGAGGCCGGGGTGCCAAGGTTGGCGGCCAGCAATGACGCCGGATCTTTGAATAATTTCCGCGACGGCTTCTTCTTGGCGGTAGGCCATCACATGCACCCCAGCAACCCCTCTGATCTCTCTTATTTCTTGGATAAGGTCAACGCAAATCCTACGTCCTTCAGTCAATTGGTCTGCAGCGCCATTCATTCGCTGGATGATAGCGTCTGGAATATGCACACCGGGGAGTTTGGAGCGCATCCACTCGGCTGCACGGG
>JBIKHR010000353.1:0-2840 GCA_044362035.1 Polaromonas sp.
CTTCAGCCACCGGGCGCGCTACCAGGTCGGCCAGGCCGCCGGGCGGAAAGGGCACGATCATGGTGATGGAGCGGGTGGGCCAGCTGCCTTGCGCGAAGGCGCTCAAAGCGCTGGACAGCAGCAGGGCGGCCAGCATGGCGGAACGACTTTTCATGGTTGTCTCCAGGGGATTCGTACAGGGTGTTTTAAAAGGGGTTTTACAGGGCCTTGCACAGGCGCTTTTGTCTCTGAGGCCATGCTACCATCCGGCTGAATTTTGGGCCTCCGCGCAATCCCTAGGCCACCTCCATCAGCCAGCCCCGGCGCCATTCCATTCCAAAGAAACCGTATGAAAATCGCAGCCTTCCATCACCAAGGTCAGCCCGGCGTCGGCCTGGTCGCCGCCGACCTCGCTTCGGTTCAGCCTTTTGAACTCAGCGCCGCCGAGCGTGCCCTGGGTGCGCTGCCCGTCATTGAGCGTCTGGCCGCAGGCCAGGGCCTGCCCGCGCTGTTGCCGGCCGTCGCCATGGCCGATCTGCGCTTGATGGCGCCGCTGCCCAAGCCGCGCCGAAACATCTTTTGCGTCGGCAAAAACTACTTCGAACACGCACGTGAATTCGCCGGCAGCGGCTTTGACAGCAGCGCCAAATCCGGCGGCGACATTCCGGCGTTCCCGATCTATTTCAGCAAGGTGCCCGAGTCGGTCATCGGCCCGGACGCCGCCGTTGAAATGCCCGCCGCCTCCAGTGCGATTGACTATGAAGCCGAGCTGGCCGTCGTCATCGGTAAAGGCGGCAAAGGCATTTCCAAAGCAGACGCGCTCAAGCATGTGTGGGGCTACACCATCATCAACGACGTCACTGCCCGCGACTGGCAAGGCCGCCATTCACAGTGGCTGCTGGGCAAGTCCTTTGACACCTTTTGCCCCATGGGCCCGTGGCTGGTCAGCGCCGACGAACTCGACGCCACCAACACCCGCGTGCGCGGTTACGTCAACGGCGAACTGCGCCAGGACGCCTCCACCACCGACCTGATTTTTGACATTCCAACGCTGATTGAAACCCTGTCGGCCGGCATCACGATTTACCCGGGCGACGTCATTGCCACCGGCACCCCGGTGGGCGTGGGCATCGGCTTCAAGCCACCCAAGTACCTCAAGTCGGGCGACATGCTGCGCGTCGAGATCGACGGCATAGGCGCGCTGAGCAACCCGGTACGCTGAACGCTGTTCAGGTCACTCAAACCACCAGCGGCGCAGCCTGCATGGCTTCGGTTTGCTCGACCAGCATGTCGACCTGGCTTTTCCAGTAGTCGCTGGAGCCAAACCACGGAAAGTTGATCGGGAAGATCGGGTCGCTCCAGCGCTGCGCCAGCCAGGCGCTGTAGTGCACCAGGCGCAGGGTGCGCAGCGGCTCGATCAGGGCCAGTTCGCGGCGGTCAAATTCGCGGAACTCTTCGTAGCCGTCCACCAGCGCGCCCAGCTGGCGCGTGCATTGCGCCCGCTCGCCCGCGAGCAGCATCCACAGGTCTTGCACCGCCGGGCCGGTGCGGGCGTCGTCCAGGTCCACAAAGTGCGGGCCTGCGCCCGGCGCGTCTTCGGGCGTCCACAAAATATTGCCGGGGTGGCAGTCGCCGTGCAGGCGCAGCGTGGCCACCGGGCCGGCGGCTTGCATCACGCCCTCAGCCACTTGCATGGCTTCGTCAAAGGCTGTGCGCCAGCGCGAAGCCATGTCCAGCGGCAGGTAGTCGCCGGCCAGCAGCAGGTCGCGGCTGGCGTAGCCAAAGCTCTGGATGTCCAGCGCCGGCCGCTGCACAAAAGGCGCGGCCGCGCCCACCGTGTGGATGCGCGCCAGAAAGCGGCCAATCCATTCGAGCACCGACAACTCTTCGAGCTCGGGCCGGCGGCCACCGCGGCGCGGCGACACGCTGAAAGAAAAACCGGCAAAGTGATGCAAGGTCTGGCCTTGCAAGGTCAAGGCGCCCACCACCGGAATCTCGGCGGCCATCAGCTCAGCGGCAAAGGCGTGCTCTTCCAGAATCTGCGCGTCGCTCCAGCGGCCGGGCCGGTAAAACTTGGCGACCACGGTGTCGCCCGCAGCCTCGGCCTCGCTGCCCCCGGGTGCGGGGCTTTCCAGCGAAATTTGGTAGACGCGGTTCTCGTAGCTCGACAGGGCGGTCAGCCGGCCGTCGCCCCACAGGCCCACGCTGGCCAGCGCGTCCAGCACCACGTCGGGCGTCAGCAGTTCGTAGGGATGCGCAGCCGAATCCGCCTGCCCGACGCGGCGGTCGGTGTTGTGTACATCGGGCTGGCTGTCATCTTCGTCCTCGGTCGGGTCATCAAAGCGTTCATTCATGCCCCGATTGTGGCGCTGCAGCCAAACCCCGGCGTTAGACTCAGCACCCCATGCCCAAACCCCTCAAGTCCAAACCCGCGCCCGCGCCCCAGATCATTGAAGAGCTGCGCCCTGGCCAGTCGATCGAGTTGCTCAAGGAGCTGCACATCCTCACGCGCGAGGGCAAGCTCAACCAGGACACGCGGCGCAAGCTCAAGCAGGTCTACCACCTGTACCAGTTCATCGAGCCGCTGCTGAACGACGCCTTTGCCCGCAACCCGTCGCCCAGTCTGGCCGACCATGGTGCCGGTAAGTCGTATCTGGGTTTCATTTTGTACGACCTGTTTTTCAACGTCGCGCACCGCGGCGAAAAAACCACCGGCCACATTTACGGCATCGAGACCCGCCCTGAGCTGGTTGCCAAGTCGCGCGAGTTGGCGCAGCGCCTGGGCTTTGCGCGCATGTCTTTTTTGAACCTGTCGGTGCAAGAAGCTACGGTTTCCAGCGAGATGCCGGCGGTGGTCGACA
>JBIKHR010000354.1:0-2825 GCA_044362035.1 Polaromonas sp.
TCAAGCCGTGACGATCCAGCCTTCGAGCGGATCCACCACCGCCGGCAAGCCAAAGCGCGGATGCCCGGCCTCGTGTTGGCTGCGGGCCCAGGCGGCCTGCATCAGGCACAGCACGGCGTCCAGTGAATCGCCGGTGGCATCGTCAATGAGGCGGTCGCGCTGCGCGTGCGTGAGCTTGAGCCGCAAACCCAGCCGCGTCTGACCAAGCTCCAGTGCGGTGAGCATGTCCTTGCGGGCAATCAGGCGTTCGGGGGTCTGCAGTGCCTTGGTATCATTTTTGTAACTGCGCAGGGGCAGACCCAGCAACTCGCGCGCCAACAAGCCCGGGTAGCCCTCCAGCGCAACGCGCCCGGGGTGAGCCACTGGCGTGGCGGACTCGCCCAGCGCAGGCACCTGCACACCGGCTGCAATCAACCGCGGCACGCCGGCATGCAGCATGTAAGCCACGGGCGGGTTGACCCATTTCATGGAACTGCTGGAGCCGGCCGGCACATCGGTCACGCGGTGGGCAAACTTTCCGCCCACGGGGCGGGCGTCGCAAAAAGCAGCAAAGGCATTGCGGATCTCGGCCCGGCTCAGGCCAGCGTAGTGGTGCATGCAGGCCAGCCATTCCTCGGGCCAGGCCAGCGAGCGCACCAGCTCGCGAGGCAAACCAAAGGGAAAGTCAAACGCGCAGATCCAGTCGCGGGGTTCGCCCAGCCAGCTGGAAAAATCATCCAGCGATTCGAGCCGCTCGAGTTGCGTCAGTTGCACGCGCCCGCGTTGCAGGTCACCGGTGGCAACAACAATCGGCTTGCGGTGGCTGGGGCTGCTGGAAAAGTCGCAGCCGGCGATCAGGGCGTCCAAGGGCTCAGGAACGCCCGACGATGGAGGCCGTGGCCATCAGTTCCTGCAGCAGGGCCATCGACACATTACCGGACACGGCATACGGGTCGAGCTCGGGACGCTCGGAGTACTTCAGCAAGATGGAGGTGTTGAGCTTGGCGGTGTTGACCAGGCCCATGGTCCAGCCACCGAAGTTGCGCTCGCTGATTTCTTCGTAGCTGAGCAGCACCACGTCCTTGTGGCGCGTGTCTTTCAGGATGTGGGCATAGAGCTCATTGACGGCCACGCGCCCGCCTTCGAGGGCTTGCAGGAAGATACCGCCGCCGTAGCAAAGAATGCCGGTGATGCCGCAAGCCGGGTTGTGGCTGCGTGACTGCGTCAGGATGGCGTCAGTGGCTTCGGTGTTTTGCGGATCAGCAGCGCGGCTGACATAAAGAAGACGTACCAACATGATGAAAATCCTTTGACGGTGAAAGCGCCGGGTGCCTTGTTCGGGCAGCGGCTGTCGCGGTGCGTTTAGCCGTTGAGCTTCTTGGGAATGAGGGCGAGGAATTCGCGGCGCAGGTTGGGGTCTTTCAAAAAGACACCGCGCATGACCGAGTTGATCATCTTGCTGTCCAGGTCTTTGACGCCGCGCCAGCCCATGCAGTAGTGCGATGCTTCCATCACGATGGCAAGGCCATCGGGCTGTGTTTTTTCCTGGATCAGGTCGGCCAGTTGGACCACGGCTTCTTCCTGGATCTGCGGGCGGCCCATGACCCATTCGGCCAGTCGGGCGTACTTGGACAAGCCGATCACATTGGTGTGCTCGTTGGGCATGACGCCGATCCAGACCTGACCGATAACCGGGCAGAAATGGTGTGAGCAGGCGCTGCGCACGGTGATCGGCCCGACGATCATGAGCTCGTTGAGGTGCTCGGCATTGGGGAATTCAGTGATGGCGGGCGCATGCAGGTAGCGCCCCTTGAAGACCTCATTGAGGTACATCTTGGCGACGCGCCGCGCGGTGTTCTGGGTGTTGTGGTCGTGCTCGGTGTCAATCACCAGGCTGTCCAGCACGCCCTTCATTTTGCTTTCAACCTCGTCGAGCAGCTTTTCAAGCTCGCCAGGTTGAATGAATTCGGCGATGTTGTCGTTGGCGTGAAAACGCTTGCGTGACTCGGCAATACGCTCCCTGATCTTGACGGAAACAGGGGTTCCTTCGTCATCGTTGGCAGGCGCCGCGCCGGGTGTTGAGGAGCTTGATTTCATGAGCATGCGAGATATTAACAGTCTGAGAAAAACCTGGCTGAACCCCTGCCATAGCGGGAAAATCCTCTGATTGGCTTGCTTTTTGGGGCCTGCAGCGGATGCCTCGGCCCGTATTTTGCAGGCGGCTCAGTAGCGCTGGCGCGCCAACAGCAGGGCCAGCCGCATCAAGGCATAAGCGCCCAGGTCCAGCAGGCGCTGCAGGCGCGGACGCCGGCTGTATTCAGAAGTTTGCACACGCCGGCCCTGCGTCTGGATGGCACCGTGCAGCCGTGCATGCAGGTCTTGCGCAAAAGCACGGTCGTTGATCACCACATTGGCCTCACGCGCGAGCAACAGGCTGAAGGGGTCCAGGTTGGACGAGCCGACGGTTGCCCAGTGACCATCGACGACCGCCACTTTGGCGTGCAGAAAACCGGCATCGTACTCATGGATTTCAACGCCGGCCGCCAACAAGGCGCCATAGACCGGACGCGCGGCGTGGTACTGCATGAAGTATTCGTACTTGCCCTGCAACAGCAAGGTGACCTTGACGCCGCGGCGTGCCGCCCTGATGAGCGCGCGGCGCAGCCGGCCACCTGGCAAAAAATAAGCGTTGGCAATCAGGATGTCCTGGCGCGCCTGGCCGATGGCTTTGCGGTAAGCGCGTTCGATGCCGTTGCGGTGCAGCAGGTTGTCACGCAGCAGCAGTGCGGCGCGGGCCGCCGGCAGGCTGTGGCTGCGACTGGCCTGCTGCGGCCGCCCGACCATGG
>JBIKHR010000355.1:0-2819 GCA_044362035.1 Polaromonas sp.
CGCACCTCACGACCAGCCACAGCCAGCCATGAACCCGGCAGGAACAGCCGCTCACTTTGCGCCGCCGGCGCCCGCTTCGCTGGCCATGGGCGTGATCGGCAACTGCGCTTTCAGCGCGCTGGTGGACTTGCGCGGGCGACTGGTGTGGTGTTGCCTGCCGCGCTTTGACGGTGACCCGGTGTTTCACGCCCTGCTGGACGCCGGTAAAACCCCGGCCGAAAAACAGGACGCCGGCCACAACGCGTTTGCCATCGAGATCGAGGACTTTGCCAGGGCCCACCAGTGGTACGAGCCGAACACAGCGGTGCTGCGCACACAGCTCTTTGACAGCCAGGGGCAGGGGCTGGAGATCACGGACTTTGCGCCGCGCTTTCAGCGCCGGGCGCGATTATTCAGGCCCACCATGCTGGTGCGGCGCGTGCGTCCGATCCAGGGCACGCCGCGCGTGCGAGTCACTGTGGACCCGCACTTTGACTGGGGCCGCGTAGCGCCACTCATCACGCGGGGCAGCAACCATGTGCGCTATGTCGGGCCCGAGATGACGCTGCGCCTGTCCACCGATGCACCGCTGACCTACCTGCTGTCGCGCCAGCCTTTCATGCTGACGCACGAGCACAATTTTTTGCTGGGCCCTGATGAAACCCTGGAGGAAGGCATCGCCGACACGGCGCGCTACTTCGAGCAGGAAACCCTGGCTTACTGGCGCAAATGGAGCCAGCGCCTGCACATTCCGCTGGACTGGCAGGAAGCCGTGATCCGCGCGGCCATCACGCTCAAGCTCTCGCTGTTTGAAGACACCGGCGCCATCGTCGCCGCCATGACCACCAGCATTCCCGAGGCACCGCGCAGTCAGCGCAACTGGGACTACCGCTATTGCTGGCTGCGTGACGCCTTTTTTGTGGTGCGGGCGCTCAACAGTCTGTCCGAGGTCGGCACCATGGAAGACTATGTGCGCTGGCTTTTTAACGTGGTGGTGCAAGCCAAGGGCGGCCACATTCAGCCCCTGTACGGATTGGGCCTGGAGCAGGAACTGCCCGAAGCCGTGATGGACCACCTGGGCGGCTACAGCGACATGGGGCCGGTGCGGGTTGGCAACCAGGCACAAGAGCATTTCCAGCATGACGTGTATGGCAATGTGGTGCTGGGCGCGGCGCAGGCCTTTCATGACAAGCGCCTGATGCAGCCGGCCGGGCCAGTCGAGTTTGCCGCCCTGGAAGCTGTGGGCGAGCAAGCCCGCAAAACCTACGACAAGCCCGACGCCGGCATGTGGGAGCTGCGCACCCGGGCGCGTGTGCACACCTCGTCTGCGCTGATGTGCTGGGCCGCCTGTGACAGGCTGGCCAAGATCGCCCCCACGCTGGACCTGCCCGAGCGCGCCGCTTACTGGCGGGCCCACGCGCAAGCCATGCGCGACCATATTCTGCAAGCCGCCTGGAACGAAGAGCGGCAGGCTTTTGCCGACAGTTTTGGCGGCCATGACCTGGACGCCAGCGCGCTGCTGATGATCGAGGTCGGCTTTATCGAGCCCAAAGACCCACGCTTTCTGGCCACCGTCGAAGCGCTGGAAAAGCATTTGTGCGACGGTCCCTACATGCGCCGCTACGAAGCCGCCGACGATTTCGGCAAACCCGAAACCGCATTCAACATCTGCACCTTTTGGCGCATTGACGCGCTGGCCCGCATCGGCCGAAAGCCGCAAGCCAGGGCCATCTTTGAAACCATGCTGGCCGCCCGCAACCACCTGGGTTTGTTGTCCGAAGACACGCATCCGGCCAGTGGCGAGATGTGGGGCAACTTTCCGCAAACCTATTCAATGGTCGGCATCATCAACGCCGCCGTGCGCTTGTCGGCGCCCTGGGACACGGTGATCTAGTGGCGCGGTTGGTTGTCGTCTCGAACCGTCTGGCCGACCTGCGTAAAACCAGTGCCGGTGGACTGGCCGTGGCACTGGGAGAAGCGCTGGCCCGCAATGGTGGCCTGTGGTTTGGCTGGAGCGGCAACCTGCTGAAAGACGGCGAGACGCCAAGTGACGCACCACGCACCCGGCAGGCAGGCAAAGTGCTGCTGGCCACGGTGGACCTGACGCGTGAAGACCATGACAGCTATTACCTGGGCTTCAGCAACGGCGTGTTGTGGCCGGTGTTCCATTACCGGCTGGACCTGGCGCGCTTTGAGGCCGGCTTCATCGGCGGCTACCAGCGCGTCAACCAGCAGTTTGCGCGGCAGCTCCAGCCACTGCTCAAGCCCGACGACATCATCTGGGTGCATGACTACCACCTGATTCCGCTGGCGGCCGAATTGCGCGCACTGGGTTGCCGCAACCGCATCGGGTTTTTTCTGCACATACCGATGCCGCCGCCGCTGATCTTTGCAGCCATACCGCAGCACGCCTGGCTGATGAAGTGCCTGTTTGACTATGACCTGGTGGGCTTGCAGACCGAAGCCGACCTGAACCACTTCACCCGCTACGCGCTGACCGATGGCGGTGCCGAAGCGTTGGGAGATGGCCGTCTGCGCGCCGGCGGGCGCACCCTGCAGGCCGGCGCCTTTCCGATCGGTATTGATGTTGATGCCTTCACCGCGCTGTCGCAAACGCGCGAAGCCCGCGACATGTACGAGCGCATTCACCGCGACTATTCACGCCGTCGATTGCTGCTCGGAGTCGAGCGGCTGGACTACTCCAAAGGTCTGCCGCAGCGTCTGAAGGCATTTCGGCAACTGCTGCAAAGCTTCCCCGAGAACCTGGGCAGCGCCACCTTGATCCAGATCGCTTCACCCAGCCGGGAGGCGCTGGACAGTTACACCGACTTGCTGCAAGA